>JAEWQH010000123.1 GCA_023399275.1 Bacillota bacterium | reverse complement strand
CAGGATGTCCGGCGGCAGCGGTATGGCGATAAACAGGCGCATGCAACTCATTCCCTTCCTGCTGCAAAGATCCATTTCTGCATTATCACCAGTATAGCCAAAAAAGCCGGATTGCGCCAGTGCGAAGGGGCAGGGGACGCGCGCACAAACAGCAGCCGCTGAAGCCCATCCTGCAAATGATCGATGCAAAAGCCGCTTTTACCATGCGTGAAAGCCGCGCATGCATACCGCTTATACACAAAAACTGTATGGGTTATCCACAGAGAGTTATCCACATTGTCCACCGCGTTATCCACAGAGCGCGGTTTTTTCGCGTTTTGGTATGTGTATAAGTTCCCAATCCAGGCAAATGCGGATGAATAACCCCGTGTATCATACGAATTGTTAAAAATCCTATACAAACTTCAGTACCACGTAGGGTGATACCGGATCGTTTCTTTCCTGCACTGACCCGTCCGCGAAGCATAAAAAAAGCCCTTCCGGCGAAGTGCGTACTCTGGCCACGGGTGGTCGCTATTTTTTCCTGATCGTTATCGGCGTTTCATTTGTTCGCTTTGTCGCGCTGTGTTCCTGCCCGGCCAATGCCCGTTTGTCTTGTACGGCAAAGTCCTTTTTTTCGTCCGTTTTTCGCTTAATTTCTGGAGCGGGTACGTCACTTCTCTTTGCGCAGAATCGCCGCGCCAAGGGCGGTCAGCTTCTTATCGAGGTATTCATAGCCGCGGTCGATGAAGTTGATATTATGCACGTTGGTGATGCCGCCCGCGGCTAATCCCGCTACGATGAGGCTTGCGCCCGCGCGCAGGTCGGATGCGTAGATATCGGCGCCGCGCAGCGCATTGATTCCCTTCACCTTTGCGGTGGAGTTGTCCTTGAGGCTGATGGAGGCGCCCATGCGGCGCAGCTCGCGCACATGGTTGAAGCGGTTTTCGAAGATGGTCTCGTTGATGGTGGAGATACCGCCGCTGGAGCAGAGGTAGGCCATCATCGGCTGCTGCAGATCGGTCGGAAAGCCGGGGTAGGGCAGTGTTTTGATGTTGATGGCACGGGGCCGGTCACTCATGATGACGCGCAGGAAAAAGTCACGCCCGTCGTCGCCCTCGACCACGCGCGCGCCGCTCTCCATCAACTTGGCAGAGACCGCTTCCATATGCGTCGGAATCACGTTTTTGATGATCACGTCGCCCATGGTCGCAGCGGCGGCGATCATAAACGTGCCAGTCTCGATCTGATCCGGAATGATGGCGTAGCCGCATCCGTGCAGGCGTGGCCTGCCGCTGATGCGGATGACGTCCGTGCCCGCGCCCTTGACGGAGGCACCCATCATGTTGAGGAAGTTCGCCACGTCGACGACGTGCGGCTCCTTTGCGACGTTGCTCAGAACCGTAGACCCTTCCGCCATACTCGCAGCAAGCATGACGTTGATGGTCGCGCCGACGCTGACGACGTCGAAATATATCTCCGCGCCGATGAGCCGCTTTGCCTTGGCACGAACGATGTTGTGGTCGCAGTCCAGCTCCACCTCGGCGCCGAGCGCGCGCATGCCCTTTAGGTGCTGGTCGATAGGCCGCGCGCCGATGACACAGCCGCCGGGGAGCGCAAGCTCCACCTCGTGAAAGCGGCCCAGCAGCGCGCCGAGCAGATAATAGGAAGCGCGCATGCTGCTGACCGCTTCGCTGAGTGCTTTTGTGGTCGTGAGCGTGCGCGAGTCGATCCGCATGCAGTCCCCATCGGTATAGTCGACGCTAACGCCCAGCTCCTCCAAGATTTCCTTGAGGCTCTGGACGTCCTGAATGTGCGGCAAATTCTCCAAAACGCAGGTTTCGCCCGCAAGAACCGCAGCGGGTATGATGGCGACGGCGGCGTTTTTCGCGCCGCTGATGGTCACAGTTCCTTCGAGCCTGCGGCCGCCTTTGATCTCGTACCATTCCTTCTGCATACGTTTGTAAGTCTATCCGAATCCTCGGTAGAAGTCAAGAAGTGCGCTTGCTATGTGATTGCTTTTTAAAAGCCACAACGGCTGGCCTCCTTGCCGGCGCATATACGGCGCGCCAGGTTTTATTCACGATACGGGCGGCGCGGGCTGCTGAAGCAGCTTTTTGATCATCACCCTTATTTTTGCAAGTTTTTTTATGATTCGCTGCATAATTTAGGATATATTTGAGGTGCCTCAATGCCAAACTTTCTGCCTTTTGTAGTTTTTTTCTCAATCAACTGGTTCTAGAGCGCTGTTTTTTGGTCTCTTCCCACAACTTTGGTTCTGCATGATGCAATAATGCAACTTTCATTTCAAATATATTTTTCGTAAACCCGTATAAAAGATAAGGAATGAATTGACAAGCGCATAAGTGCATGCTAAAGTAATTTTAGCATTTCTCTATTTTTTTGAGTTTTTGGAGGAATTCCATGGAAAAATTAGTGATCGCCCTGGGCGGAAACGCACTGCAGGAAGGCAAGGGCCCGGCAACCGCCGAAGCGCAGCTGGAAGTCGTTGAAAAAACGTCCGCCTACATTGCGGATATCATTGAAAAAGGATACCAGGTCGTTCTCGCGCACGGCAACGGACCGCAGGTCGGGCGGATCGTTTTGCAAAACGAGCATTCCGTAGACGTTACGCCGGCGATGCCGTTTGACGTGTGCGGCGCGATGAGCCAGGGCATGATCGGCTACCATATGCAGCAGGGTTTGACCAAGGCGCTGCGCGCACGCGGCAACCACACCGGTGCCGCCACCATCGTCACCCAGGTCGTCGTCGATCCCGCCGATAAGGCGTTTCTTGCCCCGTCCAAGCCCATCGGGCCGTTCTACAGCGAGCAGGAAGCCAAAAAACTGCAGACGGAGAAGGGCTATTCCGTCAAGGAAGACGCAGGCCGCGGCTGGCGGCGCGTGGTCGCCTCGCCGGTACCGGTTGAAATCGTAGAACTGCCGGAGGTCAAGTGCCTCATCGACGGCGGTTTTGTGGTCATCACCGTCGGCGGCGGCGGCATCCCCGTCGTCCGCAATGCGGACGGAGACCTCGTCGGCACCGCCGCGGTCATCGACAAGGATCTCGCCAGCGAACGCCTGGCCGAGGATCTGGATGCCGACGCGCTGCTCGTTCTTACCGCGGTCGAGCAGGTCTGCCTCAACTACGGCAAGCCGACCGAAAAGCGCCTGGCGACCATCTCGGTTGCCGAAGCGGAGCAATACATCGGCGAGGGGCATTTTGCACCCGGATCGATGCTGCCCAAGATTCAGGCGGCGGTTCAGTTTGCCGGCAGCAAATCCGGCCGCAGAGCCATCATCACCTCGCTCGACAAGGCCGTAGATGCGTTGGCCGGCAAAGCCGGAACGGTGATCATGCAGTAACCCTGCTTTTACCCGGTATTTCATTCAATGATAAGTAAGCCTGCGCGATGATGCGCAGGCTTACTTGTATCTCTTAATCTGTTTTTACGCCGCTTCTTTCAGCGAAATCGGAGGAATCTGCGCTTCCTTCTTGACGCGCAAGATTACCAGCACCAGCAGCGCCGCCAATACCAATGGACAGAGCTGCACACCTGTATTGTATACCAGCGGCCAGTTGACCGCGGGCATCAGCCAAAGCAGCAGGAGTAGCGCCGACTCATATTTACGGCAGCCGCTTTGCAACACCTCATAGCTGAGCAGAATCAGCGGCAACGCGAGGATCACCAGGTCATATTGCATGAAATATGGAATCGAGAGCGGAATCCCAAGCACCAACGAGGCGCCCTTGCACGTTTGCCTGTTGGTATGGGTCCATATCCACCAAACGGCGAGGACCGTTGCAAGAGATATGATTCCCTGCAGCGCATAGCTCACCGGCCGGCTTAGGCCGAGGTTGAGCAGGGCGTTGAAAGGCGCCGTTTGAACCGCCGCAAGCGACGCTTGATCCGTTTCGAGCAGGGTAGAAGAGGAATCAAACAACGATCGAAAAAACGCCGCCCAAGGCTCCGCACCAAACAGCAGCAGACTCACCAGCGACGCAGCCGCCGCCGAGCAAAGCCCTGAAAAAAGCGCTTTTTTATTTTTCGTCAGCAGCAGGATCAAAAACGGCAGCGTTGCAAACTGTGGCTTATATGCCAGCAGGCCGAACATCGCGCCGGACACGATTGGATTGCTCTCCAGAAAAGCGATGCCAAAGCCGAGCAGCGCTGCGCTGAGAAACCCATTTTGCCCCCAACGCAGGTTCATGAGCACACCTGGAAAGCCCAAAAACAACGACGCCAATTGCTTGCGCTCCGGCAGCATCCTACGCGCAGCTAAAAACGCCAGCACCAGCGTACCCGCCAGCCACAGCACCAACGCAACGCGAAAGGGAAGGAAGGAAAACGGCACGACAACAAGCAGAAAAAAGGGCGGATAGAACCACGGCAGTAAAAGGGAGAGCGGCTGATGCAAAAGCTGAATCATGGTTTCATGATGCTGCCATACATCGAATATCTTACCCGCGTTTTGGTTGATCGTCATATATCCCGCCGTATAGTAAACGCCAAAATCGACGCCGATCGGGATGAAATCCGTCCCGTGTACGCCCGCCTCCGCCAATAGTTCATATAGGAACGCGACCGCATATATCAAGAAAAAGAGCAACGAATAAACAGCAAGCCTGTTTTCTGTGCGCTTCCAAACCGCCGGCATCAATCTCTTCATCCGAAAGAAATCCTTTTCTGCGCAACGCCCTGTTGTGCTGCTATATTGATCTTGTTTCAGAAAAAAAGACATTCCATTGTATCCTGCAAGATAAGGAAGGTCTTTTTTTATATCGTATGCGTGAATCGGGGAAAGAACGCTTACTCCTTGCCCGCGATCTTTTCAAACACGCGCTCCAGATCCTCGCGGCTATAGTACTCGATCGTGATCTTACCGCGCGCCGCACTGCCGGCAAGGGAAACCTTGGTTCCAAGGGATTCACGAAAAGATTCCTCCAGCGTCGCCAGCTCGGCGGAAAGCACCGGCTTTGCCTTTTTTGCGGTAGTGGTATTTTTTTTCTTTTCTGCGAGCGCTTTGATCTTCTCCTCGAGTACGCGAACAGAGTATCCTTGCTCGACGCTTTCCGCCGCAAGCCGCTCCATCTGTGCCCGATCCGCCAGCCCTGCGAGCGCGCGGCCGTGTCCCGCGGAAAGCTCTCCTGTTTTGATCTGCTCTACCACGCAATCCGGCAACTGCAGCAGACGCAGCGCGTTGGCAATGGCCGGGCGGCTCTTTCCGAGGCGCGCGGATACTTCCTCCTGCGTCATATCGTGCTGCTTCATCAAAAAACGGATGGCGGACGCTTCCTCGATCGGATTCAAGTCTTCTCTCTGGATGTTTTCGATCAGGGAAACCTCGTGGATCTGCGCCTCGTCATAATCCGCGACCAACACGGGAACCTCACTCAATCCCGCAAGCCGCGCCGCGCGAAAGCGGCGCTCTCCGGCAATGATCATGTATCGATTTCCCTTTTTCTTCACGATCAACGGCTGCACGATGCCGTGCACGCGGATGGATTCGGCGAGTTCTCCGAGTGCGCTCTCCTCAAACTGCTTGCGGGGCTGAAGCGCATTTGTATCGATTTCCCGTACGGATACCGTCAAAACACCGGCTTCGGCACTCTTTTTTTCCGCATCCAGCGCGTCGTATGGATCGAGCAACGCATCCAGTCCGCGGCCAAGTCCCTTCTTTTGAGCGGCCATTATTTTCCCTCCTTTGCAATCATCTCGTCGGAGAGCGCGCGGTAAGCGGTTGCGCCCACGCTGTTCGGCGCATAGCGGGAGATCGGCAATCCAAACGACGGCGCTTCTCCGAGGCGCACGCTGCGTGGGATAATCGTGTCGTACACTTTGTTTTTAAAGAACTTTTTGACCTCTTCGACGACCTGCATCGAAAGATTTGTACGAGAATCAAACATGGTCAAAACAACGCCTTCCACATCCAGATCCGGATTCAGGCTTTTTCGAACGAGCTTGACCGTATTCATAAGCAAGCTCAATCCCTCCAGTGCGTAAAATTCGCACTGGATCGGAACCAATAGCGTATTCGCCGCGGTTAAGGCATTGAGCGTCAAAAGCCCTAAGGAAGGGGGGCAATCGATAAATACATAGTCATAGTTTTCCTTGGTCGCGTTCAGCGCACGCTTGAGCACCTGTTCGCGCGCCATCATATTGACCAGTTCCACCTCGGCGCCGGCAAGCGCGATATGCGCGGGCAGCAGCTTGAGCGTATCGACCATGGTATCCTTTGTCGCTTCATCGACCGAGACGTCGTTGATCAGTACATCGTAGATAGACTTATCATTGCCTTCTTTTTTTAAACCCAGTCCACTTGTGCTGTTTCCCTGCGGATCCGCGTCCACAAGCAGCACACGCTTCCCTTGTTCCGCCAGGCACGCGCTCAGATTAACGGCGGTGGTCGTCTTCCCGACGCCGCCTTTTTGATTGGCTACCGCGACGATTTTCATAAATCTGTGTTCCTCCGATATTCGCTTCTTGCTCCATCCGTCGGACGCAAGATTCATTTTTCGATACTGGCTACCGTCATTCTATCAGAATCGAAAGGGTTATTCAATGTTTCACGTGAAACAAACGATACGAGCTCTTCTCCAGGCACGATTGTTTCACGTGGAACATTCCATCGTGACATAGACGCAAACCCGCATGTGTTTCACGTGAAACAATCCGCCTTTGCCATCTTGAATTACTTCTATCATAAAACGGTGCAAAAAAAGAGACGCAGACACGTCTCTTTCAAGCAACGCGGTAAGCGATTGTTCTGTTTTGCGTTAAAAATTGGAATAGATTCTCACAGGCACGATCAGATAGTAGTACCCCTCCGTCTTGGCAGGGCGGATGACGCAGGGGCTGATGCTGGTCGTAAAATCCATATAGATCTTATCGTCCGGTATGTTTTTTAGGACGTTGATGCAAAATCGCGGATTAAACGCAATATCGATATCCTCGCCGTTGATTTGAACATCCATCTCCTCATTGATCTTGCCCGCGAAGCTGTTTGCGGTGATCGTAAGCCTGTTGTCATGGAATTTCATGACGATGTTATTGTTTCCCTCCCGCGCCATGAGCTGCGCGCGGTCGATGCTCTCCATAAGCTCGGCTTTGTCGATCATCACACGCGTGGTGTGATCCTTGGGCAGAATGTTTTTATACTTGATATAGTCGCCGTCCAGCAGCCGCGCCACCAAGCGGGAATGCTTGATATTCACACACACGTGTGTCTTGGTGAACGTCAGCTCTACGTCGTCTTCCGTTTCGTCCATCATGCGCGCAATCTCAACCATCGACTTGCCGGGTATGACCACGCTGCGCTCCGGTACGGGTGTTTTCAGAGGTAAGGAGCGCTTGGCAAACTGAAACGCATCGGTCGCGACAATGGTGATATCATCCCCGAGTTCCATCAATACACCGGTTAAAATCGGTTTACTGTCGTCTTGCGCCGTCGCAAACACCGTCGTATTGATCATATCCCGGCAGTCGGAGTGATCCATCTTAACGGTAAACGTTTCGCCGGAAAAGCGCATTTCCGGAAACTCCTCCGTCGTCTCCACACACTGCAGGCTGCTCTTGGCGCGGCCGCAGACGACATCAAGCGACTTGCCCGTCAGTGTTACCTCTGCGATCGATTCCGGAAGCTTGCGCACGATCTCCGAAAATAATTTTCCGGGTACGATGGCAAAGCCTTCTTCCTCGATGGTTGCAGGCAGCAGGCACTCCTTTTGCAGCATCAGATCCGAACACTTGAGTTTCACGCCCTCCGGCGTGGCTTCCAGATAAACGCCCTCCAAAATCGGCATCGTGGTGCGGACGGGAAGCGCTTTGATGACGGAAAGAACGCCTTCTGTCAATTCTTTTGAGTCGATGAAAAAATGCATGATACAACTTCCTTTCTCAGCGTTCGTGAACAATTCCGCAAAATATATATCGAACAAATGTTTGTGTTGAAACGGGGGCGTTCCGCGGCGGGAAGACCGGTGCAAGCAAGCGATTCTGTATTAGATTTATCCACACTCCGGAGCGGGAAAGCGTGTTTATGATATAACGTAATACAGAAGCAGTAGCAGTAGTATGTGGTGGGTTGTGTGGAAAATGCGTTTTAATGGCATCGGTTCGCCGTTTTTTCTGTGGAACAGACCGTGGAAAACCGGCGGTTGTTATTGGCAGTTATCCACGCACTCCATATGCTCCACAGATTGCACATTTCTTCCACACCGTACTTCCACAAAATGTGGACAAGATTGAGGGGGAACAGGAATGGTAATAATAACGAAAAAAGAAGCTTATACCATCCGTTTCTTTACGTCGTCTATGACGGATGAAAACGAGCTGTCGCTCTCGATCATCTCCTCCACGCGCCTGCACGCGTTGATGGCCGTTGTGTGGTCATTTTTATCGAACAGCGTGCTGATGCGCTTGTATGGGATGCCCAACATGTCGTGGCACAGATACATCGCAACCTGGCGCGGTAAAACGATCTCGCGATCCCTTCGCTCGGAGAGAAGGCTCTCCACCGGGATGGAGTAGTATTCTGCAACCGTGCTCTTGATGATCTGCGGGGTGACTTCTTTCTTCTTTACATCCGGCAGCAGATCGCGCAGCGCTTCGATGGTCAGATCCAGCGTCAGTGGTCTGCGGCGCAGCTGGGAATACGCAACTACGCGGGTCAGAGACCCTTCCAACTCACGGATGTTGCTTACAACATGTTCGGCGATGAACTGGATGATCTCGTCGTCCACATCGAGGTTATCGAGTCGCGCGCGGTTTCGCAAAATCGCGATGCGAGTCTCCACATCCGGCGGCTGAATATCCGCGATCAATCCCCATTCAAAACGCGAACGCAGGCGCTCCTCAAGGCTACTGATCTCCTTTGGCGGTCGATCGGAGCTGATGATGATCTGCTTATTGGCATTGTGGAGCGTATTGAAGGTGTTGAAGAACTCCTCCTGTACGGATTGCTTTTTTGCGATGAATTGCACGTCGTCTATGAGCAGCACGTCCACATTGCGATAGCGCTTTCGAAACTCCAGCCGCTTGTCGAGCTGGATGGCCGTGATCAGCTCGTTTGTAAACGTCTCGCTGGTGACATACATAACGCGCGCGGCGGGATCGTTGCCCTTCACCGCGTGGCCGATGGCGTGCATCAGGTGCGTCTTGCCCAGACCAACGCCGCCGTATAGAAACAGCGGGTTGTAGGCCGCCGCAGGATTCTGCGCCACCGCGAGCGCCGCCGCGTGCGCAAAGTGATTGGAGCCGCCCACGACGAAGGTTTCAAACGTATACTTCGGGTTGAGAGCAAACACGTTGATCGGCTCCGCGCTGATGGGGTTGATATAGATATCGCGGTCTTCGGGCAGGATGATACGGATGTCCGAAATGGTCTCATTGGCGGATTTCACCGCATCCCGCAGGTTCTCAAAATAGAAATCCTCCAGCGTCTTTTGAATATCCGGCGTAGGGACTTCAAGAATCAGCAGGTCCTTTTGCAGCGCCAGGGGTACGATTACGTCGATCCAGGCGTGAAACGACAGCCCCGTCATTTGCGGACGGATATTCTCCCGCGCGGCCGCCCAAATCGATTGCATTTGATCCATAGTGACATACCCCCTATATTACTGTTCATCATAGCAAAAACGAAGTTGTTTTACAAGCGCGCCCGCCATGTCGAAACGGGCGGAGCAGGCCGCGCCTGCCCGCGGCTTCCGTGCGGTGGGGAAAACAGAAAAGTAACATGCAATCAGGCGTTTTTTCGGCAAAACATAACGTAAAAAACAGAGATAAAAACGCATAAAACCTGTAAAAAGACGAAAAATTCCCCACTTTTTGGTAAAATCGACCCCAAAAGAAACCGAATGGGTTAACAATCTGTGACAAAGAGAGCGTTTGATTGCATTGCGCCTTTTCTGGGTTTACAATAGAGGAAGAATATAGTAATCGGGGGAAATATGCCCGTGGGAGAATCGCTGCGCAGTCAGTTGTTCATAAACTCCGAAAAAGTGGGCGACTTCGTCGAGATCACGTTACCCGTCTCGGGGGACGATGAGGAAGCCGAAATTGCGCGCATCCACTATTTAGAAGCAGGCGTAGGCGAACCGCTGCTTCTGATCCATTCACTCGGTCAGTCGCTCTACACCTGGCGAAACATCTTTGCTGAGCTTTCGGATAACTACCGCGTCATCGCCATAGACCTGCCCGGGCACGGATACTCCTCACGGCCGGATACCTTTCGTTACACGGCGGATGATTTCGCGTTTGCGATCAATGCGTTTCTGGATGTGCTGAACATCAAGTCTGCGCACATGCTGGGCTTCTCCGTCGGGGCGATGTATATGATGCGATTCCTCTCGCTTTATCCAAAGCGCGTCGCCAACTGCGTGGCCATCTCGCCCGGCGGCATATCGGAGTATATGCCCGCGCTGATCCACAATATGCAAAAGCCGCTCATCGCAACATTTGCGCGCAACCTCTATACCGCAAACGATGTGCGCAAGCTGCTGCTCGAGTGCGTGTCGGATCCCGCGTTGATCGACGACTATGTGGTCAAGCAGTACTACGCGCCCGTTTCGGACGGGCTCGCACGAGAAGCGCTCATGTATGCGCTGCGCAATTACGATCAGGAGCAGATCGCCGAAGGGCTGCTGCCCGTGGAGCATGAGATCCTCGTGCTTTGGGGCAAAAACGACCGCTGGCATCCGCCGTCGGGCAGCGTATATTTCCAGAGCATCCTGCGCGCCGGGCGGTATTATCTCGTGCGCAACGCAGGACACCTGCTGCAGGAAGAGGCGCCGATGAAGCTGCTCGAGATCCTCTACAGCTACATTCCGCCCGCCGTACCGAGCTACGATGTATACCGCTACACGCAAAACCTTGCGGAAGATCAGGAATGATTGCAGACTTTGGCCTGGGCGACGTGGTGCTCATGAAAAAACCGCACGCCTGCGGTGAAAATGCGTGGGTCGTCATCCGCACAGGCGCGGACGTAAAGATCAAATGTAGCCGTTGCGGGCGCATCGTGATGCTTGACCGCGCGGATTTCGTGCGCATGGGTAAGAAGATACTGCTCAAGAAGGCGCAGCCCGCAGGAGGGCAGCCGTCTTCCGCGGAGCGGCCCGGCCAGGAAGGATAGAACGGAAACGACCGAGTGAAGCGAAACACAGCCTTTACGCGAAAGCAGATTCGATATCTGCGCAATCGCGCGGAAGAACAATATGAAAACATGCGCGGTTCACGTTCGTTTCGCAACGTGGCTTTTTTGCTCTACATCGCCGCCGTCGTACTCGCGGCGCTCACCATCCGGACGTTTATCGCCGAGCCGATCCGCGTGGACGGGGACTCGATGATACCGACGCTGGTGAACAACGAGGATATGCTCGTTGAAAAAATGAGCTATTGGTTCAACGATCCGCTGCGCGGCGATATCATCATCTGCTATTATCCCGGCTATACCGAGAGCTGCGTGAAGCGCGTGATCGGCCTGCCGGGTGAAACCGTGGAGATCAGGGAAGGTGTCTTCTACATAGACGGGGTGGCGCTCGACGAGAGCCCGTATTGGGACGGTGTGATCATTGGCGATATGAGCCCGGTCACCGTCGGCGCGCGGGAGGTTTTCGTTGTGGGCGACAACCGAAACGGCAGCAAGGACAGCCGCAATCCATCCGTCGGCTGCATTCCGTATGCCGATGTGGTCGGCCGTGTCGTCGCCGTGGTCTATCCGTTTGAATTGACGAGAAGCTTTTCGCAGGTGATCTACCCGTGAGCGAGGCAAAGAAGCGCCGCCGCAGCGAGGGCCGCGCGCGCGTCTACCGGAGCGCAAAACGGATCGGATGGCTGTTTTCCGTGTTGGTTGCGTTTGGCATCCTATGTCTGGCATTCCTCGTTTGGCTCTATCCGCTGCGCATCGTGGACGAAAGCATGGCCCCGGCCCTCAACAGCGGCGAAGTGGTGCTCTGCGACCGGTTGGGCAAGTATGTCCGCATGCCCGAGCGCGGGGATATCGTCTTGTTCTCCACCGAGGACGGGCTCTTCATCAAGCGCATCGTCGGCATGCCCGGCGAGACCGTTGAGCTGGTAGACGGGCGCGTCTATATCGACAGCATTCCCCTCGACGAGAGCAGCTACTCTGTCAACTATGTGGGGGATATGGCGCCGCTGGACGTTCCCGCGGGCAGCGTTTTCTTGCTTGGAGACAACCGCGAGGTGATGTACGACAGCCGCTTGGATTCTGTCGGATGCATCGCCTTCGATCAGATCGTTGGTGTTTTGCGTCTCCGCGTAGCGCCCTTCCGCCGCATCTCTTACTTTTCTTGAAAGAAAAGTAAGCAAAAGAACTTACGCGATACAAGACTGGTTTTGGGTTTGCGAAAAGGGGTTTTTGCTGCGTCGGGAGGGTTTGTGAGGAAAACAAGCAACAAAACTTACGCGATACAAGATTGATTTTTAGTGGGGAAAGGGGTTTTTGCTGCGTTGGGAGGGCTTGTGAAGAAAACAAGCAACGAAACTTACGCGATACAAGATTGATTTTGGGTTTGCGGAAAGGGATCGTTGGATGCACGGCGCCCGGGCGGTCAAACGGATACTTATCATAAAGAAACGCAAGAGATGCGGAGTGAAGCTTTTCCAAACAGGAGGGCTTTTTTTGTTGCAAGTGGAGCGGTTTTTTATATAATGGATCAAACGATGCAGGAAGAAATGAGGCGAAGAGAATGTTGATTCGAACCGCGCGGCAGAGCGACCTGCCGCAGCTGCTGACGATCTATAACGATGAGGTGGTCAACGCTGTCTCAACGCTGGATCTTACGCCCCGAACGCGCGCCGAATGGCAGGCGTGGTTTGACCGGCACAATGTGGAAAACCACCCGCTGCGCGTCGCAGAGATCGACGATTGCGTCGCCGGCTACGGCAGCCTTTCGTCGTATCGCGAAAAGGAGGCTTTCCGATCCACCGTCGAGCTTTCGGTCTATGTTTCGCCGACGTTTCGAAGGCGCGGCGTGGCGAGCGCGCTCATGGCAGACCTCCTCGCCCTCGCGCGTGAAGACGAGCGAACCCACGCAGTCGTCTCCGTCATCACTGCGGGGAACGAAGCCAGCCGCAGGCTGCACGAGAAGTTTGGGTTTGTATTCTGTGGGCGGATTCCCGAGGTCGGCATGAAATTTGGCCGGTATCAGGATATCGAGAACCACTGGCTGCGTGTATAAGCGGCATCGGTTTTGCGCCGGTAGGCAGAGTGCTGCTGCCGGTCAATATTCGATTCCCCTTCTTGCCGATACGCCTTTTTCATACGGATGCTTGACGAGCTTCATCTCGGTGACGTAGTCCGCCCGCGCGAGGAGCGCCTGGTCCGGATCGCGGCCGGTGATGACCAACTCTGTTTCGCCGTGGTCGTCCAGCAGCGATAGCACCGGGTCCCGGTCGATCAGATCGAGTGTCATCGCGGCGCAGAGCTCATCCAGCACGAGCAGGGAGCATGCGTTTTCTCGCGCAAGGCGTGAAACCTCTGCCAGCGTATGTGCGTGCATCCGCCGGACGGAGGCTTTTGTCGACGCATCCATCTGCGGAAAAAAACCGTGCGGTAGTTCGTTGCGGTAGACCGGTACGCCGAGCTTTTTCAGCGAAAGAAGCTCGCCGGTGGGCAGGCTCTTGAGAAACTGCGCGAGTACGGCGGTGCCACCGCAGCCGACATGGCGGCAGATCAGCCCCAGCGCCGCCGTGGTCTTTCCCTTTCCGTCGCCGCAATAGACGTGGATCATGTCGATTCCTCCCGAAGATACAGCATGGTCTCATTGTACGACGTGTGCGTGGAAAAAGGCAACTGCGCAACAGCGCGCCCGACTTGCGTCGAATCCGCTGCAGATACGGCAAAAAATGTCTGCGATTCGTTTTCCGGCTGTTAACGGGAGATTCACAGCCGGTTCACAACAAAAACCGCCATCCTGTGGTAGTATGTGCATAGGGTCCCATCTTTCATGAATAGCCTGCGATAAAATGAAGGGATGGTCTGCCCATATGGAAAAGAGAACGATACAAGCTGCGGTTGCCCTGCCTTTGGCACTGTCGCTTGTTTTTTTATGTGCCTGTGCGCCGCGCCTTGTCGGGGAAGAAGCGGCAAAGCGGGCGGGTCTTGCGCTCCTTCGCGAGGCGTTCGATATCTGTGAAACCGACGCGCAGGTGGAGTATTTTGAGAGCGCGGGAACGAGCGTTGTGAACAACCGGGAGGTTCAGCCGGACGGCGGGATGCCGGTTCAAATTTATCTGGTTACCATACCGGACGAGACGGGGGAAGCGGAGCTCTACTATGTCGAAGTGGACGCCAAGACGGGCGTTGCCTACTACGCGGCCAAGAGTGAATGGTTGCTCGCACCGCTGACAGAAGAACAGCAGCAGCGAGCGATCAAGCAGAAAACCGCGCCGGAAGGGGCGGAGGAAGACGCTATGCTGCAAAACGACGGCACAGAGGCGTTCATTGGCGACTATGTGACGCGCCGCTTTCAAAAAGAAGTTGCGCTCGTCTCGCCGGAGGATGGCTGCTGCAGAGAGAGCGTCCTCTCTGCGCGCATTAGAATCGGTTATTTTGTGACGTTTGCGGATGGTTCGCTCTACCGCGTAGGGTTTTCCTGGCCAACGATGGAGCTCGAAGAGGTGCAGCTGATGGAAGCGGCGCCGGAAGGGGAGGCGCACGGAACCGAGCCCTGAAGGGAATCAAATCGATTATTGAATGAAAGCATCACGATGCAAAAAAACGAGCATTTCGAATGGAGAGGCAGCCATGAAACGAAAGAGATATTTGCAGGTCGCGGCGTTCTTTGCCCTGGCAGTACTGCTTTGCGCCTGCGGGCGGCAGGATATCGGCGAAGCGAAGGCGAAACAGATCGGGCTGGACTACATCAACCAGACCTTTGGGGTAAATGAAACCGAGGCAACGGTTTGGCGCAATGTGGAGGAGTGCCTCCCGGATCAAGAAGGCGCGCTGGTGACCGGAGACCCCGATGTTGCCACGCGCGTTGTCTATTATATTCGCGTGGCAAGAAACGAGACGCAGCCTCTGTACGAAGCATACATCATCGGCAGCACGGGGAAGCCGTTTTATATTTCGCAGGGCGAGATCAACATCGTCCTGACTGATGCGCAGAAGGAGCAGGCAAACGAACTGTTTGCGCAGGAGCGCAGCTGGGGCGAGCGGCACCGCACCGCGGCGACGGAGTTGAAGGCGGCCGGCGTGCAATGGATCACGGAGCATATTGCGCCGCAGACGCCCGTTGTGCTTGCCACGCGGGCGGAGGATGGCATCGCGGCCGACAACCCCGTCACCGTAACGTTTACCGACAGCAACTATATCGTGCTGAAGGACGGAACGGTCTACCAACTTCGAATGCAGTGGCCGTCCATGCAGGTGCTTTCGCTTTTCGTGTGGAATGAAAACGAAACGGGTTTGCGCCAGAGGTAAGGATGGCGGGCCGATCATGCAAACGGGCGCGCCTGTATCGGCGCGCCCGTTGTAAATGGTGTTTGATTCAGTCTTTCAGGCCGAGTTGGCGCTGCGTGCCGCGCTTTTCCAGCTCCTTGAGCATGGCGGCGGGGTCCTTGACCTTCGCGAGGAAGATCATGGCGGCGATGATGTATGGCTTGAAGGAGGCCTGCTTGTAGAGCGGGTCGCGGTAGCGGTCGAACACCGTTGCCGCAACTTCGCCTGCTTCGCAGCTCACGCCTGTGATGTCGGCGGGCAGGCAGTGCAGATACAGCGCCTTGCCGTCCTTGGTGGAGGCCATGAGTTCTTCGGTGCACTCCCAGTCCTTATGCTCGGCGTTTTGCTTGAGCAGCTGCTTTTCGAGGCGCTTGATGCCCTCGGAGTCGCCGTTGCCGTAGAGCTCCGTGCGCTCCTCCATGGCTTTAAACGGCGCCCAGCTCTTGGGATACACGATATCCGCGTCCTTAAACGCTTCCGCCATGTCGTTGGTGACGGTGAACTTGCCGCCGCTCTCGGCGGACTGGCGCTTAGCCACCTCGACCACGTCGTCCATCACTTCGTACCCCTCGGGGTGCGCGAGCACAACGTCCATGCCAAAGCGGGTGAACAGGCCGATGACGCCCTGCGGGACGGACAGCGGCTTGCCGTAGCTGGGGCTGTAGGCCCAGGTCATGGCGATCTTCTTTCCCTTGAGGTTCTCCACGCCGCCGAGTTCGCGGATGCAGTGCGCCATGTCGGCCATGCACTGCGTCGGGTGGTCGATGTCGCACTGGAGATTGACCAGCGTCGGCTTCTGCTCGAGCACGCCGTCGAGGTTACCCTGCTTGACGGAGTCCACGACCTCGTGCATATAGGCGTTGCCTTTGCCGATGTACATATCGTCGCGAATGCCGATGACGTCCGCCATGAAGCTAATCATGTTGGCGGTCTCGCGGACGGTCTCGCCGTGCGCGATCTGGCTCTTGCCTTCGTCTAGATCCTGCACCTCCAGGCCCAGCAGGTTGCAGGCGGACGCAAACGAGAAGCGCGTGCGTGTGCTGTTGTCGCGAAAGAGGGAGACGCCGAGGCCGGAGTCGAAGATCTTCGTGGAGATGTTGCGCTCGCGCAGGTTGCGCAGTGCGTTTGCAACGGTGAATACCGCGTCCAGCTCGTCGCGTGACTTTTCCCAGGTCAGAAAAAAGTCGCCTTCATACATGTCGTCGAACTTCAGGTCTTCCAAGGCCTTCGTGAACTGCTTAATGTCTTCCTTTTTACCCATAAACTCACTCCTGTAATATCGTTTCTTGTCTTGGAGAAAAACAAGCGCAGAGCGGGCGCCGCCCGCTCTGCGCTATGCTTGCTTTCAGCAGGCGGACTTGCTCGAGGTCGTGTCCGTGCCGCCTGCGCGGAACTGGCAGACATCCTCGTCGCCCTTGCCTTTATACATGGAGGGAACCAGCGCGTAAACGGCCGCGCAGGTTACGAGATCCTGCTTCCAGGTGATCTCGTTCGGTGCGTGCGCCTGGCTCTCCGCCCCGGGGCCGAAGCCGACGCAGGGGATGCCGTAGCGTCCCTGAATGGAGACGCCGTTGGTGGAGAACGTCCATTTATCGATCAAAGGACGGTTACGCAGGTGCATGGCGCCTTCGGCGCCGATGCGCTTTTCGCCGTAGAGCGCCTTGTGCGCGTCGGCCAGTGCCTGCACGTGCGGCGCGGTTTCCTTGTTGATCCACGTCGGGAAATAGCACTCTGTCTCGTAGACGAGGCCGGTCCAGGCGGGGCGGTCATACTGATACATGCTCACCACCGCGCCGTGCTTTTTGCAGGCGGGCAGAGCCTCGATCTCCTTGAGGCAGCTTTCCCAGGTTTCGCCCGCGGTCATGCGGCGGTCGATCGAGATCGAGCAGCTGTCCGCAACGGCGCAGCGCGAGGGGCTGGTGAAAAAGATCTGGGAGACGGTGCACGTGCCGCGGCCGAGGAAGCGTGCGTCTTCGTAGTGCTCGGGGTTGAACTTTGGGTCGAGCATCTTGCAAAGGCCCTTGATCTCGTCTGAATTTTCGCAGCCGTTGGCGTTGAGGGCTTCGACGTCCTTGAGGATATCCGCCATCTTGTAGATGGCGTTGTCGCCGCGCTCCGGCGCGCTGCCGTGGCAGGAGATGCCCTTTACGTCCACGCGGATCTCCATGCGTCCGCGGTGGCCGCGGTAGATGCCGCCGTCGGTCGGCTCGGTGGAGATGACGAACTCCGGCCGGATGCCGTCTTCGTTGTGGATATACTGCCAGCAGAGCCCGTCGCAGTCCTCTTCCTGAACCGTGGCCGTGACGAGGATCTTGTAGCCCTCCGGAATCAGGCCGAGGTCCTTCATGATCTTTGCGCCGTAAACGGCGGAAACCACGCCGCCCTCCTGATCGGAGCCGCCGCGTCCATAGATCACTTCGTCTGTCTCATAGCCCTCGTAGGGGTCCTTTTCCCAGTTGTTGATGTTGCCGATGCCGACGGTGTCGATGTGCCCGTCGAAAGCGATGATCTTGTCTCCGGTGCCCATCCAGCCGAGGGCGTTGCCTTCGGGGTCGATCTCGGCCTTGTCGAAGCCGAGCGCTTCCATCTCCTGGATGGTGCGGCGGACGACGCCCTCTTCCTCGCAGCTTTCGCTCGGGATGGCGATGAGGTCGCGCAGAAACTTCGTCATCTGTTTTTCATAGGCTTGCGCCGCCTGTTGAACCTTGCTGTAATCCATGGTGGGTTGCTCTTCCTTTCTTCTGCTGAGGCCGCGGCCGCAGCATGCGGCCTGGAGTCAGTCCTTTTTTGCGTCGATGTAGGAGTAAAGGGTGTATTTGCTGATGCCGAAGTATTTCGACACCTTGTCGCCGCTCTTGGTGACGAGGAACGCCCCCGCCTGATAGAGGAACTGGATCGCTGCGATCTTATCTTCCTTGGTCATCATGGCCACCGGCTTGCCGACGATGGCGACGCTCTGCTCGATGAGGTCGTCCAGCAGGTCGTTTACGTTCTGCGGGATGCGCTCCGGCATGGTCGGCTCGCTGTTGTGGTGGAGCACGGAGGAGATCGCCCGCTCCGCCATCAGAAGCTCGGTGATGTCGTAGTTGATGGAGAGCACGCCCTCGATGGAGCCTTCGGCGTCCCGCATATAGACCGTGCTGGATTTGAGCACCCGCCCGTCCCGCGTCTTGGTGAGGTAGCCGAGCTCGTCTGTCAGCGTCGGGTCGCTCTTGCGCTGAATCGCCTCGAGCACCACGCGCGAGGCGCTGCCGCCGGCCTGGCGATGGGAGACATGCCCGTTTTCAATCGCAACGATCGTGTGCTCGGTATCATCGCCGGAGATGTCGTGCACGACGACTTCGCTGCTCTCGCCAAACTCGGTGGTGATGGCTTTGGCGAGCCGCTGCAAAAATTCCAAATCCATGTCGCGTACCCTCTTCCTTATCCATAATATACAGAACAAAACGAAAAAACAAGCAGGAAAACAAATATATTTTATGGTGCCTCAAATATTTTTTGTTCACGTGCTCTAAATATTAATTTTATTGTAGCATAAATCAAATGCTGATAGCAAAAAAACTTTCAGGTTCCGGCGCGTAAAGGCCGCTTTTGTGCGGAGTTTGGCGCATGCGGCGCCCGGCTCTGTCCGCGTGTGCCGATTTTGGCATAGAGCGGGCAATTGTCACGTTTTGTGCGTAACAAACTCACGTTTCCTTCCTTGTGCTCCCGCAGGAAATACGATACAATGAATTGACCTGAAAACAGGCAGAAACGTAAAGGTGGTGAACCGCATGGAAGAAGAGCGCGATTTGGTGGTTTTTTCCGACGACGAGGGCAATGAGTTTGAACTTGAGATCGTAGACTATTTTGATCATGAGGGTCAGGAGTACGCGGTGCTCGTTGACCCGGAAAGCGGCTGCGGTTGCGGCTGCGGCTGCGAGCACGACGAGTGCGAGGACGAGCACGGCGCCGAGGTCTATATCATGAAGATCGTCGTCAACGGCGAATACGAAGAGTTTCTCCCCGCGGATGAGGACAAGATGGAAGCCCTCTCCAAAATTGTGGAGGAGCGCTTCGAGGCTATGGAAGACGAAGACGACGAGGAAGACGAGGACTGATTCCCCGATATCCCGTAAAAAACCCAATGACCCGCGGCAGAACCTGCCTGCGGGTTTTTCGTTCCCGCCGGGCGGGGAATCCACCGCCTGTCCACACCGGGTTATCCACACCGGTGGATAAAACGGTGGATAACAAAAACCGCAAAGACCGCCTTGCCGACGTCGGAAATTGTGAAAATTAAAAAATTTCCGGCAAAACCCGCGCAAAACGGTTTGTTTTCTGGTATAATCGCTTGGATAGTGCGAACAAGTGTTTGTAATTGTCACATGCCGTCCGGATACCCCCGGACAGGTTCGGAAAGGGACCCCCATGAAGGATATCATCATCAAGGGCGCGCGGGAGCACAATCTCAAGAACGTCGATCTCGTAATACCGCGCGACAAGCTCGTCGTATTCACCGGGCTTTCCGGCAGCGGAAAGTCCAGCCTTGCGTTTGACACCATCTATGCCGAAGGGCAGCGCCGGTATGTCGAGAGCCTCTCCTCCTATGCGCGCCAGTTTCTGGGGCAGATGGAGAAGCCGGATATCGATAGCATCGACGGGCTTTCACCCGCGATTTCGATCGACCAGAAGAGTACGAGCCACAACCCGCGCAGCACGGTCGGCACGGTTACGGAGATCCACGACTACCTGCGCCTGCTCTACGCGCGCTGCGGCGTGCCGCACTGCCCGGACTGCGGGCAGCCCATCGAGAAGCAGACCATCGACCAGGTGGTCGACCGTGTGCTCGCCTTGCCGGAGGATACCAAGGCGCAGATCATCGCGCCCTGCGTGCGCGGACGAAAGGGCGAGCACCAGAAGCTGCTCGACGAACTCAAGCGCGAGGGTTATGTGCGCGTGCGCGTGGACGGCGTGGTCTACGACATCGCGGAGGTTCCCGCGCTGGACAAGAAGTTTAAGCATACCGTGGAGGCGGTCATCGACCGCGTGGTGATCAAGCCCGGCATCGAGGGCCGGCTGACGGATTCGCTGGAGACCGCCTTCCGCCTCGGCAACGGCCTCGCCATCGTTGCGGTGGCGGACGGCGAAGAGATGCTCTTTTCGCAGAACTATGCCTGCCCGGACTGCGGCATCAGCATCGAGGAGCTGACCCCGCGCATGTTCTCCTTCAACAATCCATTCGGCGCATGCCCGACCTGCTCCGGTCTCGGCACGCTGCTCAAGATCGACCCCGATCTTGTGATACCCGATAAGAAGCTCTCTCTAGCGCAAGGGTGCGTCAACGTCATGGGCTGGAACAGCGGCTCAAAGGGCACCATCGCGAGCATGTATTTCGATGCGCTGACCAAGCGCTACGGCGTCTCGATGAAGACGCCATACGAGGAGCTGCCGCAGGAGGTGCAAAATGCCATTCTCTACGGCACGGGCAAGGAGAAGCTGCATATCGCCTACAAGAAGGAATTCGGCAGCGGCAGCTTCGACGCGCCTTTTGAAGGGATCGCCGTCAACATGGAGCGCAGATACCGCGAGAGCACCTCGGACTACAGCAAGCAGGAGATCGAACGCTTCATGACGCAGACGCCCTGTCCGGACTGCAAGGGAAAGCGCCTCAAGCGCGAGAGCCTCGCGGTTACGGTCGGGGAAAAAAACATTGCCGACCTGTCGGATCTGCCGGTGCGCGGCGCGCGGGATTTTTTGCGCGGTCTGCAGCTCGGCAAGACGCAGGCGATGATCGCCGAACAGATCCTCAAGGAGATCGACGCGCGGCTGGGCTTTCTCGTCAACGTGGGACTCGATTATCTGACGCTGTCGCGCTCGGCCGTGTCGCTCTCCGGCGGCGAGGCGCAGCGCATCCGCCTTGCAACCCAGATCGGCAGCGGACTGATGGGCGTGCTGTATATCCTGGATGAGCCGAGCATCGGCCTGCATCAGCGCGACAACGCGCGCCTGCTCAAGACCCTGCAGAAGATGCGCGACCTCGGCAACACGCTGATCGTGGTGGAACACGACGAAGAAACGATTCGAACAGCCGACTATGTGGTGGATGTAGGGCCGGGAGCGGGAGAACACGGCGGGGAAGTGGTTGCCGTTGGCACACCGGCACAGATCGCGGCAAACGAGAAGTCCATCACGGGCGCGTATCTCAGCGGGCGCATGAAGATCGATATTCCCAAGGAGCGCCGGCCGGGCAACGGCAAATCGCTGATCGTGCGCGGCGCGCGGGCGCACAATCTCAAGAATATCGACGTGGAGATCCCGCTGGGGAAGTTCGTCTGCGTTACGGGCGTGTCGGGCAGCGGCAAGTCGAGCCTCGTCAACGAGATCGTCAAAAAGACGCTGCTGAGGGATCTCAACCGTGCGCATACGCGCCCCGGCGAGCATGACCGCGTCGAGGGGATCGACGCGCTGGATAAGGTGATCGACATCGACCAAAGCCCCATCGGGCGCACGCCGCGCAGCAACCCCGCGACCTACTGCGGGCTGTTTGACCTCATCCGCGCGGTGTTTGCCAACACGCCGGATGCGCGCATGCGCGGCTACAGCAACGGACGCTTCAGCTTCAACGTCAAGGGCGGCCGGTGCGAGGCCTGCAACGGCGACGGCATCATCAAGATCGAGATGCACTTTTTGCCGGATATCTACGTGCCCTGCGAGGTTTGCGGCGGCAAGCGGTACAATCGCGAGACGCTGGAGGTTCACTATAAAGGCAAGACCATCTACGACGTGCTGGAGATGACGGTGGAGGAAGCGCTTCGCTTCTTCAAGCCGCTGCCGAAGATTGCGCGGAAGTTGCAGACCCTCTATGACGTGGGACTGGGCTATGTCAAGATCGGCCAGCCGAGCACGCAGCTCTCCGGCGGCGAGGCGCAGCGCGTCAAGCTTGCGACCGAGCTGAGCCGCAGGGACACGGGGCGCACGCTCTATATCCTCGACGAGCCGACGACGGGCCTGCATGTGGACGACGTGAAGCGCCTGCTGGAGAACCTGCAGCGGCTGTGTGAGACCGGCAGCAGCGTGCTGGTCATCGAGCACAATCTGGACGTGATCAAGTGTGCGGACTATGTGATCGACCTCGGGCCCGAGGGGGGCAACGCGGGCGGCAACGTCGTCGCCACCGGCACGCCGGAGCAGATCGCAGCTGTTGAGGACAGCTACACGGGGCAGTTTTTGAAGGCGGTACTGTAAGCACTGCGCAGCGCCGGAGGAGAGCGCTCTTTTGTAACAAAGCTGTGACGAAACGGGGACGTGTGTTTGCGCGCCCCCGTTCGTATTATATAATGCAGGTGCTTTTCGCATCTCCGGCTCGGCAAAGACCGGGCAGACCCCTGCCCGCGCCGGGCTTTTAACGCGGGCATTTGAAAGGAAGAAGCTATGTATACCAGATGGAGGCTCTATATTCTCGCCGTGTTTATTGCGGTGATCGGCGTGCTGCTCTTCGGCTGCCGCATCTGGCGTAAGCGCGGACACGCATTTGGCGCGCTGCGCGAGGTGTTTCTCATACTCGGCGTGGTGCTCATCGTGGAGACGCTCATCATATCCACGCTCTCCAACTTCAACCTCGGCGTGATTCTGCCTGCGTTCTTCGGCGCGCCGCTGGTGTTCCTTGCGCTTATGCTGCCGCGGATGAAGGCTGGCTTTCTGCGCTTTCTCAAGTGGTTTGTCGCCGCGTGCTATGCCGTAGCCATCGGCATATTCCTCGTGTGCGGATTTTTGATGATCCGCGCGGCCGGCGATGGCGCGCATGCGGAGGCGGATGCGATCATCGTACTCGGCGCGGCGGTGCATGGCGACAAGGTCACGTGGGTGCTGGAAAACCGGCTCAACACCGCGGTGGAGTATCTCGATGCGCATCCGGACGCCGTTTGTGTGGTCTCCGGCGGACAGGGCGCGGGCGAAACCGTCACGGAAGCGTCCGCCATGAAGAAATACATGGTGGAGCGCGGGATCGACGCGGATCGCATCTATACGGAGGAGCAGGCGGTGAACACGAAGGAGAACTTTGCGTTTTCGAGTGCGATCATCGATGAAGCGCTGGGTAAAGACGCGCGCATCGCGTTTGTGACCACGGATTTTCATGTCTACCGCGCGGGGCAGGTTGCGCGCGCGCAGGGGATCGACGCTGTCGGCATCCCGGCGCCGGACGTATGGTATCTCAGGCTCAACAACGTCATGCGCGAGAGCGTCGGCATCTGCGTCTACGCGCTGCGGGGCGATATTTGAAACACGCGCGACTGCGGCGCTTGCGCTCGGCGATCAACACGTGTATGATGAACGGGAATATTGGAAAACTGGGATAAAAGGGGTTCGTTATGACGATTTGGATTGCGATGCTGCTGGGCCTCGTGCAGGGGTTGACCGAGTTTTTGCCGGTGAGCAGCAGCGGGCATCTGCTCCTGATGCAAAAGGTGTTTGGCGTGACGGAGGGGGCGATGTTCTTCACCGTGATGCTCCATCTGGCGACGTTGGTTGCGGTTTTTATCGTATATTGGCCGACGCTCGTCGAGCTGATCAAAAAGCCGTTTCAGAAGACCGTCCTGCTGCTCATCATCGCCACGCTGCCCGCGGTGGTCATCGCGCTGCTGATGAAGGTCTTTGCGCCGCTGGATGCGTTTTATACCGCGGCGGAAGAAGGGCAATACCTCGGGTTCGGATTTCTGATCACGTCGATCCTGCTGCTCGTGAGCGACAACATCCATCTGACGCGAGTCGATGA
Source organism: Bacillota bacterium (assembly GCA_023399275.1). Lineage (GTDB taxonomy): Bacteria > Bacillota > Clostridia > Christensenellales > CAG-138 > UBA7703. The sequence goes on along the minus strand of JAEWQH010000123.1, from coordinate 12,873 downwards.
AAACGGCGAAAAAGTGCCTTACAAGGGCAAAAAATTCAAAAACATGCAGGTGAAGGACGCGCTGGTCATCGGCTGCATGCAGGGCGTAGGCGTACTGCCCGGCATCTCCCGCTCCGGCAGCACGATCTCCGGCGCGCTGTTTTCCGGCGTGAGCCGCAAGGCGGCGGCCGACTTCTCTTTCCTGATGTCGATCCCCGCCATCATCGGCGGCGCGGTGTTTGAAAAACCGGAGGCGATCGAGACGGGGCTCGCCGGCCTGCATTGGACGGTGCTGGTCGCCGGGATGCTGGTTGCGGGCATGACGGGATATTTTGCGATCAAGGTAATGATCTCGGCCATCAAGAAAAAGAAGCTCTTCGGGTTTGCGATCTACACCGCCGTGCTTGGCGCGCTGGTGCTGGTCGATCAGTTTGTGACGCATTATTTCTTCTAAGCGGGAGAAAAGGAGACCGGCGGGGTGCTTGATCCCCGCCGGTTTTGCATATCGTTTGTTTCGTTACAGCGGTCCGGCACAGCGCACCGTTTCAAGCGCCGCGCCGCCGATGGACACCGTCTGCCGCGCACCGTCGGGAGGAAGGCCGCGGGATTCATAGAACGCGACCGCGCGGCGGTTCCCCTCCAGCACCCAGCAGCACAGCCGGTGAAATCCGGCCTCCGCGGCGTCGTGCATGAGCCGGCCGAGCAGCAGCGAGCCGTAGCCGCGCCGCCAGAGCGCAGGCAGGAAGTAAAAGAAGCTGAACTCCGCCGCATCCGGCAAGTCATCGTCCTGTGTACGGTGCAGATTCGCCGTGCCGGCGGGGACGCCGTCTATGCAGAGCACATAGTAGCGCATGTGCGGCATGCGCGCGATTCCCTCGCGCAGACGCTTCGCCTTGTCGGCCTCGCGCATCGCGTCCAGATACTGCTGTGGGACGATGCCCGCATAGCCCGCCTTCCATGCCTCGTTGATGATATGTGCGATGGCGGGGATGTCCGCGTTCGCTGCGCGGCGGATTTCGAGTCTGTCCATCATATGCTCCAGGCAGGACGGGCGCAGGCTATTTGCTTTCGCCCTTTTTCAGGTGCCCGTGTCCGTGGCAATAGAGCTGGCGGTTGTCCAGTGCCCACTGCCGCTCTGAAAACGCGCCTACCGATACGCCGGAGAGCGCGTCAAACATCTCATACATCTTGCTGTCCAGCAGGTCGATCTCCGCAAGAACCTCCGCTTCCGGAAACATCGGCATCTTCGGGCTGCCAAACTCCGCCTGCCCGTGATGCGCCAGCAGCATGTGCTCCACCAGCATGGCGGTCTCCTCCGGTACGCCCAGAAGATCGCAGGCGGCGGAGACCTCCGAGATGCCGATCGAGATATGGCCGACCAGCATGCCGCGCGCGGTATAGCCGCTGGCAATGCCAAGATCGCCCGTCTCCAGCTCTTTGAGCTTACCGATGTCGTGGAGAATCGCGCCGGCGTAAACAAGGTCCCCGTCCAGCGCGGGGTAGATTTCGATGATGGATTTTGCCAGCTTGGTCAGTGTCCACGTGTGATGCAGCCAGCCGCCGCGCGTGGCATGGTGCAGCTTGACCGCCGCAGGGAAGAAAAGGAGCTTTTCGCGGTTCTCACGCATCATATACTGCACGAGGCGGCGCAGGTCGTCGTCTGCAAACCCTTCCGCAAGTGTGAAGAGCTCATCGTAGAGCCACTCCGGGTCAAAAGGCGAGCAGGGCAGGAGCTTGGACATATCCACATCGTCCTCGGGCGTCGTGTGGCGGATGCGGTCGAGCTTGAGCTGCTCGGTGTCCTTCCAGATGTTGACGGAGCCGCGCACCTTGATCACGTCGCCCGATTCATACACGCCGTGCAGCTCCTTGTTGTAATCCCAGAGCTTGGCGGCACAGTCGCCCTCGGCATCCGCGACGATAAGGTCGAGGTACTCCGTGCCCTTGATATTGGTTTTCACGCTCGCGCTCTTGACGAGGCAAAACCCCTCAAACGACTGACCGTTGCTTTCGTTTAACAACCGCATGCGGCTCATGGATGCGTCCCCCTTGTAAAAATGCCCGATCGGCATGCAATCTCGCGCAGGCATGCGCGTTGCTGTAGCTATCAGTATAGCATACTTGCGTGCGCTTCCGCTAACGCAACCGCCGGGGCGGGGAAAAAGCCGATTACAATCGGGAAGCGGCGCCGCGTTGCCCTATCGTTGCGCGTGTGGTAAAATGCGCGTGTGCAAGGCGCGAAAAAATCGGCGGGCGCCCGCGCGGAATGGAACGAAAAAGACCGAATGATGGACACAAACCACACGCAATCGTACGATATCGTCGTTATTGGCGCAGGGCACGCAGGCGTGGAAGCCGCGCTTGCAAGCGCAAGAATGGGGAACAAGACGCTTCTTTTAACGCTAAAAATGGATTCGGTGGGGCTTATGCCTTGCAATCCGGCAATTGGCGGCACGGGAAAGGGGCATCTTGTGCGAGAGATCGACGCGCTGGGCGGAGAGATGGCGCTTGCGGCGGACGACACGCTGATTCAGATGCGCATGCTCAACACGGGCAAGGGGCCGGCGGTGCACTCCCTGCGTGCGCAGATGGACAAGCGCCGCTATCACGAGCGCGTCAAGCGCGCGCTCGAAATGCAGGAGAACCTGACGCTTGTGCAGGGCGAGGCGAGCCGGTTTCTGACCGAGGGCGGAAGAATTGGCGGCGTGCAGACGGCGGAAGGATTTACCTATGCCTGCCGCGCGGTGGTCATCTGCGCGGGCGTCTATCTGAAGAGCCGCATCCTCATCGGCGATTTTTCGCGCGAGAGCGGGCCCGCGGGGCTGCAGCGCTCCGAGACGCTCTCGGACGCGCTCAAAGAGCTCGGTGTGCCGCTGCAGCGTTTCAAAACGGGCACGCCCGCGCGCGTGAACGGGCGCACGCTCGACTACGGCGAGATGGAGCGGCAGGATGGCGACGTGCCGACGCCCGCGTTTTCGTTTCTCAACGGCAGGCTTGTGCGCGAACAGACGCCGTGCTATCTGACCTATACCAATGCGGATACGCACCGCGTCATCCTCGAAAACCTGCATCGCTCCGCCATGTACAGCGGTAAGATCCATGCGACCGGCACGCGCTACTGCCCGAGCATAGAGGATAAGCTCGTTCGCTTTGCGGACAAGGAACGGCACCAGATCTTCATCGAGCCGGAAGGGCGCACGACCAACGAGATGTATGTGCAGGGCATGAGCACGAGCCTGCCGGGCGAGGTGCAGGTCGAGATGCTGCGCACCCTGCCGGGGCTGCGGCGCTGCGAGGTGATGCGCCTGGGCTACGCCATCGAATACGATTGCATTGATCCGACCGCGTTGGATCGCTCGCTCAATCTGCGCGCCGTGCCCGGCCTCTATCTGGCGGGGCAGGTGAACGGAACGAGCGGCTACGAAGAGGCGGCGGCGCAGGGCCTGCTCGCGGGCATCAACGCCGCGCTGTATTGCCGCGCAGACGAGCCGCTCACGCTCGGGCGGGACGAGGCGTACCTCGGCGTGCTGGTGGACGATCTCTCCGTCAAGGGCACGCCGGAGCCGTATCGCATGATGACCTCGCGCTGTGAATACCGCCTGCTGCTGCGGCAGGACAATGCCGACGAGCGGCTGACGCACCGGGCGCTTCGCACGGGGTTGATCGTCGGTGAGCGGTATGAGCGGCTCATGCAAAAGCGGGAGCGCGTGGAGCGCGCGCTTGCCGCGCTGGACAGGACGGTTCCGCCGGGTGAGGCACTGCGAAAGCTGCTGGTCGACCGCGGGGAGAGCGTTCCCGTTTCCGGCGTGAAGCTCTTTGATCTGCTCAAGCGCACGCATATCCGCTACAGCGACCTGCTCTCTGTTTTTTCGGAGCTGTCCGATTTGGATTGGGAGACGGAGGAGCGCGTGGAAACCCTCGCGCGGTACGATGGTTACATACAAAAGCAGCAGGAACAGGTTGCCCGAAACCGCGCGCTGGAGAATACGCCGCTGCCGCCGGCGCTCGATTATATGGCGCTGGACGGGCTGCGGCTCGAAGCGCGGCAGAAGCTGAACCAGCACAAGCCTGCGAGCGTCGGCATGGCGGGGCGCATCTCGGGCGTCACGCCCGCGGATGTCAACGTGCTGCTCATCTACGCCAAGCGCGGGTTTCACGCCGCCAAGACAGAATCGGAGGGACGCGCATGATCGCCGAAATCCTTTCGCCGCTCCGGCCCGACCTCTCGGCGGAACAGCTTGCAAAGTTTGAAACGTATTACGCCATGCTTGCGGATTGGAACACGCGCGTGAACCTGACCGCCATCACGGCGCCTGAGGATGTTGCGAAAAAGCACTTTCTCGATTCGCTGGCGGCGGAGCCCTATCTTGGGCGGGGCGCGGATATCATAGATGTCGGCACGGGCGCGGGCTTTCCCGGCGTGCCGCTGCTGATCCTCCGGCCGGACCTTAGGCTTACGCTGATGGACAGCCTGCAAAAGCGGCTGGCGTTTCTGGAGGCGGTGATCAAGGAGCTGGGGCTTACGGCGGCGTGCGTCCATGCGCGCGCAGAGGACGCGGGGCAGGATGCGCGCTACCGTGCGCGGTTCGACGCGGCGCTGACCCGCGCGGTCTCCGCGCTGCCGGTGCTCTGCGAGCTGACGCTGCCGCTGGTGAAGGTGGGCGGCGTGAGCATCGCGTACAAGGGCGTCGCGGCGGCGGAACTCATGCAGAGCGAAAACGCGCTGCGGACGCTGCATGCTGCCCCGCGGCGCGTGGAGATCCCCTCGGATTACGGCGCGCGTGAGCTGGTGATTTTGACCAAGACGGGGGAAACGCCGAAGCAATACCCGCGCAAGGCGGGGACGCCCGCAAAAAAGCCGCTGTAAAAAGCGAAATCGGGCAGGCTTTTTTGAAAGACAACGGGAGATCGATTGGAAAAGAAAAGCGCAATCAAAAAAACCGCCGCGCGCGGCGGAAAAAAAGCCAACGCTGCATCCGTTGCCGCCGGCGTCGCCGGCGCGCTGCTTGGCGCATGGCTCGTCTACGGAACGGTGACGGTCGATCCCTTCCGGTGGGGATTGTTTGCCGAGGAGCTGATCATCGCGCTCTGCGCGCTGCTGGCGCTGCGGCTGCTCTGTGTCATTCGCCTGCCGAAGTGGGTTTCGCCGGCGTGCATCATACTCGTGCCGGCGGGGTTGGCCCTCCTGGGGGCGCTCTCCCTGCCGGAGGACACGGCTTCGTTTGAGCGGATGCTCTGCCTGGCCTGCGCGGCCTGCTTTGCGCTGCTCGGTGCGCAGCAGATGGACAACAAGCCGGACGGGGTGCTGCTTGCGGCGCTGCTCGTCTGCGCCGCCGCGCCGATCCTGCGCGGCGCCAACACGCGGATGATCGACGAGCTGTCCCGCGCGCTGGTCACGGCCGGGGTATTCATGGCGACGCTTGCCGTGCGGCAAAAATCCGCGTGGATCGCGCTGCTTGCCTCCGCCGGATTTGCGGTCGCGGGGGCGGCGGGGCTTTACGCCGCATTTGCCGGCGCGGGGGCGGGCCTTGGCGTGCTGCTGCTCTCGCCGAAACGCAAGCGCGGGGCGTGGTCGCTCGCGGCGGCGCTGATGGCGCTGCTGCCCGTTGCGGCGTGGTTTGCGGCGCGCGCGCTGCTGCCGGCGGGGAACCCGCTGCTGGTGCAAAACGCGCTTGTCATGAGCGAGTTTGCGCAGATCATCCGCGTGCACCTGCTGCGCGCGCTGGCGGTCGGCCTGCTGCTGCTTGCGGCGCGGTATTTCTACCGGCGTGAGGATGCGGCTGTGCCGGCCGTGCTCGCGCTGGCCGGGTGCGCGATCGCGCGACTGCTGCCATTTGCCGGCGCACCGGATGTGTGGATGGATGCGCTGCCGCTATGCGCGCTCTGCGGCGTCGGCGTGGCGAAGACCGCGCGCGGGACGGGGCGCTGACGCTTGCGTGCGCAGGATCTGCCTGATATACTGGCAGGATCGCTCCCGGCCGTCGATATGCTGCGGCGAAGCGGGAGAGGGGGGAACGCGCTATGCTTAAGAGACGAATCACGGAGATGTTTGACCGCGCTTTTTGGTCGGTCGCACTGCCGCTGATCATACCCATCGCGCTGCAAAACCTGCTGATGACCTCGTTTCGCCTCGTCGACACGCTCATGGTCGGCCGCCTGGGGGATGTATCCATCGCCGCGGTCGGGCTGGCGGGGTGGGCTTCGTTTTTTGTAGAGCTGCTGGCATTCGGCATGTCCAGCGGCGCGTCGGTCTTCGTTGCGCAGTATCACGGCGCGGACAACCGCGCGGGTATCCTGCGCACCTACGGCATGATGCTGCTCTTCATGGTGCCGCTCGGGCTTGTCTTTACGCTTGGCGTAGGGCTGTACCCGGCGCAGGTGATGGGGTTGTTTACCGATGATCCGGCGCTGATTGCGGAAGGGGCGAAATATCTGCGTTTTGCGTGCATTTCGTATCTTTCGCTGACGGTTAATCTGGCCGTCTCCACCATGCTGCGCTGCACGGAGCAGGTGAAGATCCCGATGGTCACCAGCGGCATCTGCGCCGCCTTGAACGCCGTGCTCAACTATGCGCTCATCTTCGGCGCGCTCGGCCTGCCGGCGATGGGCGTTGCCGGCGCGGGGTTGGCGACGGCGATCTCCGCGCTGATCAATCCGGTTTTGATGCTGATCATCTCCTGGGTGCGAAAGACCGTCGTCATCGCGCCGCTTCGGAGCGTCTTTGCGCTGAAGGGCTTTTTCAAGCCATTTTGGGGGCGTGCGCTGCCGGTGCTGCTCAACGAATTCTTCTGGAGTGTGTCCATCCTCATTGTCAACATGGTCTTCGGACGCATGGGTACGGATAACTACGCCGCGCTGACGGTAGAGCGCACCATAGAGGGCCTGGTGTTCGTCTTTTTCGTCGGGCTGTGCAACGCCTGCAACATCCTCGTGGGCAAGTCCATCGGTGCCGGCGAAATCGAGCGCGCCAAGATGTATTCGCGGCGGTTTATGGCGCTCACGCCGGTGATCGGCCTGCTGGCCGGCGCGGCCATCATCCTGCTGCGCCATCCGCTGGTCGGCCTGTTTGATTTGAGCGAGGTGGCCAAGCACACGGCGCGCACGCTGCTGGTCATCTTTGCCATAGACGCGGTGGTGCGGTATATCGCATATGTCGAGGTGGTTGGGATCTTTCGTGCGGGAGGGGACACGCGCATGGGCCTCGTGACCGACATCGTGTGCCACTACCTGTTCATCACGCCCGCGGTCGTGCTCGCCGGGCTCGTCTGGAAGCTGCCGTTTATCACGACCTATATCATCATGCTGGTGGTGGACGACGTCTCCAAACTCATCATCACGCTTCCGCACTATCGCAGTATGCGCTGGATTAAGCCCATCGCCCGGCCGGAGCTGCCGGCGCGCGAAGAAGCCCTCGTGGAGAGCGGCGGGGAGCCGGTGCTGTAGCGCGGGACGAACGGCCGGCAGCTATGGTATAATGCACGCATCGAAGCGGCGGCCGCGCGCGGGAAACTTCCGCGGGGCTGCGCGTAAGCGGCAGATGCGCGAGGAGGCAAAGGACAGGCGTATGCAAAAGCCAAAGATTGGGATTCGGCCGATCAGCGTTCTCCCGCTGGGGTTTCTCGCGGTGATCCTCGCCGGCACGCTGCTGCTGATGCTGCCGGTTTCGAATCAAAATGGCGCGGTCTTTCCTTTTCTGAGCGCGCTGTTTACCGCAACGAGCGCAACCTGCGTCACAGGGCTGCTTGTGGCGGACACCGCGGTTCAATTTACCCTGTTTGGGCAGGTGGTCATCCTGCTGCTCATCCAGATCGGTGGGCTTGGCATCATGACCATGTCTATGATCCTCTTTTCGTTTACGGGCAGGCGGATCTCGCTGCATGATCGCATGAGCATGGCGGAGGGGTTTGGCGAGCGCAGGCTGCAGGGCGTCGTAAGCTTGACGCGCAGCGCGCTGCTGGTAACGGGGCTGATCGAGTTGGTCGGGGCCGCGCTGCTTGCGATCCGCTTTGTTCCGCAGTACGGAGCGTGGAAGGGGAGCTGGTTTTCGGTCTTTCATAGCGTTTCGGCGTTTTGCAATGCGGGGTTCGATCTCTTCGGCGGCCGCGGATCGCTGAATCTATACAGTGCAGATCCATATGTATTGCTCGTCATTCTGGCGCTGATTGTGTCGGGAGGGCTCGGGTTTGCGGTCATTCTCGATGTGCGGGGTACGCGGGATGCCCGCCGCCTCCGGCTGCACAGCAAACTCGTTCTGACAGGATCGGCATTTTTGCTGCTCTTCGGCACGTTGGCATTTTTCGGCATCGAATACGACAACCCCGGTACGATCGGCGGCATGCGCTTCTTTGACAAAGTGGTCAACGCGTTGTTTCAGTCCGCAACGCTGCGCTCGGCTGGATTTACCACGGTGGATCAGCTTTCGCTGCGCGATGCGAGCAAGGGCGTCGGCGTACTTCTGATGCTCGTCGGCGGCGGACCGGCCAGCACGGCGGGCGGGCTCAAGATCACAACGGTGTTTACGCTGCTGCTCGTGGCGCGCGCGTATGTGCGCGGCGCAGAGGATGCCGAGGTGTTCGGGCGGACGATTTCCGCCGAGCAGGTAAGGCGCGCATTGAGCATTACGATACTGGGGGTTCTGTTCCTCTTCGGCGCGGCGATGGCGCTCTCCATCGTGGAGCAAAGCATGCCGGTCGGCCGGCTCGGCCTGCTCAACCAGCTCTATGAGGTGGCGAGCGCATTCTGTACCGCCGGCATCTCAACAGGGGTGGCGGCCGCGGGCACCGATGCTACGCGCGCCATGTTTATCCTGCTGATGTATGTCGGCCGCGTCGGACTGGTTACGGTTGCGGCATCGCTGCTGGAAAGGACGTCTCAAAGGGAAGCGGCGCTGCACTACCCCAAGGAGGAGATCCTGATCGGCTGAGCGCGGATGGAGCGGAACGATTTTGACTGCAAAGGACGGTACTATGAGATGAGCAAGAGTTTTCTGATCATCGGGCTGGGCCGCTTTGGCCAGAGCACGGCGCGCATGCTCACGACGCTGGGACACGAGGTGCTTGCGGTAGACAGGCGGGCGGATTATGTGGACGCGATCAAGGACAGCGTGCTGCACGCCGTGCAGGCGGATACGACGGACGAGCGCGCGGTTTCGCAGCTCGGCGTTCGCAACTTTGACAGCGTGATCATCTGCATCGGGGATGATATCCGCGCCTCGGTGCTCACCACCGTGCTCTGCCGCGAGATGGGAGCAAGGCAGATCGTCGCCAAGGCGCAGGACGATCTGCACCAGAAGCTGCTGATCAAGACCGGCGCGGACCGCGTGGTGCAGCCCGAGCACGACGGGGGCATCCGCCTTGCGCGCGCGCTGGTGTCCCACGGCGTGCTGGACGCGCTGGATCTCACCGAAGATTACAGCATTCACGAGGTCGAGATCCCAAAGGGCTGGGTGGGCCGCTCGCCCGCGCAGCTCAACGTGCGCAGCCGCTACGGCGTCTCCATCATCGCGCTGCGGCGGGACGGGCGCGTCTCGGTCAACATCGACGCAAACGAACCGTTTCAGGCGGGGGACTCGATCTATCTGCTGGGCGACGACGCGAGTCTGGAGCGCTTCGGCTGACCGGCGCGCAAACGCGGAAGAAACACGACAGGGGGTTCCCATGGCAAAGGATCGAAAAACGCTGGCGCAGCGGCTGCACGCGCGAAAGCTCAAAAAACCGCCCGTGCTGGTCTACTGTGCGCTCGGCTATCTCTGGCGGCTGCTCAATTTTAAAAAGCTCGGCGTCAAGGCGGAGATTCGAAACGACCCGCGCAAGTGCAAGGGGCCGTATATTCTGGTCAGCAACCACGCGTCCCGGCTGGATTATATCTTCACGGGCGTGGTACTGCTGCCGGATACGCTCAGCTTCGTCGCCGGGTACAACGAGTTTTTCCGCTCTCACCTCGCGCTGATCTTTTGCATGCTGCAGATCATACCCAAGAAGAATTTCACGCCGGATATCTACACCATCAAGGAGATCGCGCGGATTCTGCGCTCCGGCGGGCGCGTGATCCTGTTTCCCGAGGGCATGAGCAGCATCGGCGGCGGAAACCAGCCGTGCGCCATCGGCAGCGGAAAGCTTCTCAAGCACTTTTGCGTGCCGGTCTACGTCAGCAAGATCTCGGGCGGCTATCTCACGAGCCCGAAATACTGCCTCGATGAGCGGCCGGGCGAAGTGCACGTGACCATCGACCTGCTCTTTTCGCCGGAGCAGCTCAAGGGGATGGATGCGGACGAGATCCAGCGTGCGCTGGACGCCGCCATTCAAAACGATGACTACGAGTGGAACAAAACCGCGCGCATCCGCTACGACGGGCGCGGCCGGATCGCGCACGGGATGCACACGCTGCTCTACCGCTGCCCGCGCTGCGGAAAGGAGTTTTCCATGCGTGGCGAAGGGGATGTGATCCGCTGCCTCGCCTGCGGCAACGGCGCGCGTGTCGAGGCGGACTATCATCTCGCGCCGCTCGACGCATCCTGCGTGCTGCCGGATACGCCGAAGCGCTGGTTTGATGAAGAGAGGCGGCTTGTTCGCCGCGCGCTGCTCGATCCCGCATTTTCGATGGTGGAGCGGGTGCGCCTAGGCGTGCTGCCCAAGTACAAACCGCTGAAAAAGCTCGCGACGAGTATCGTCGTAGGCGAGGGGGAGATCCGCCTCGACCACGGCGGGCTGACCTATGCGGGCACGAAGGACGGGGAGGCGTTCACCTTCCGCCTGGAGCCGCAGCTTCTGCCGACCTACGGTATGTGTACGGACGTCTCGCGCATCTATACGTTCTTCGAGGGCGAGTTTTACGAGTTTTATCCCGAGACGGAGAGCGTGGCAAAGTGGCTGCTCGCAACGGAGGAGCTGCACCGCATGCACGGCGGCGAGTGGAAAAATTTCCCCTGGGCGGACGCCGGCGCATAGCGGCGCAGCCCGGAGGCGCGAAAGCGGGTGGATAGGCGGATGCAACGAAAAATAGCCGTGGAACCGGCGGCGATCGTAACCCTCGATTTGCATGGAAAAACGCAGTATCAGGCGCGTATTGCGCTGGACGCGGCGCTGCGGCGCAGCCGGGGCGTCTACCGCATCCGCATCGTCCACGGCTGGCATGGCGGAACCGCGCTGCGCGAGCTTGTGCGGGGCGCATACGCGGCGCATCCGCGCGTGCTGCGCGTAGAGCCCGTCTCCGAAGGCGAGACGGACCTGGTGCTGCGGGAGCTGTAGCCGTTTAAACAGAAAAGCAAAGCGCAAAGCTTGGGTTCGCCCGTCGCCAATGCTGGCCGACGGGTTTTTTGAAGAAAACGGGCGGAATCAAAAGAGGAACGCGCTTTTTTGCGCGTTGGCGCTACTTCGGGGTCTTTTTGGTTCGCTCGACCAGCGCCTCATATCGCTCGATCGTGCTGCCCGCGATGTCGTCCCAAGAGAGGTAGATCGTCTTTCGCGCGGCGGCGCCGACGCGCTTGGTCATGGCGCGTTCACTCAGCGCCAGCGTGATGATCTCGCAGAGGCTTTCGGTGGTATCCTCGCATAGGAAGCCGTTTTCGCGGTTTACGATCGGCTCCGCCGTCGCGCAGCCGCGCACGACCACGCTCGGCGTGCCCATCGCGGCCGCTTCGCGCACCACCATGCCCGAGGTGTCGTAGAGGGAGGGAAACACAAACAGATCCGCGTTTTCATAGAGCCCATAGAGGTCTTCTTCGTTTGTCACATGGCCGGTGAAGAGCACGTGCTGCGCAAGGCCCAGCTCCTCCGCTTTCTGCCGGATGGACTTCACGTCCGGCCCCTGCCCGGCGAGCACGAGGGCAAAGGGCGCGCCGCTGTGGGCGTAGCAGGCGCAGCCTTCGAGGATGCGTAGGATGTTCTTCTTCCAGTTCATCTGCCCGCAGTAGAGCAGGATCGGTTCGTCCGGCAGGCTGAAGCGCGTCTTTGCGGCGGCTGCGCGCGCGGGGCTCGGGTCGATGTCCGGCGTGCCGTTTGGCATGACCACCACATCGCCGACATAGCCGTAGTCGTGGAGCGTGTCCTTTGAGCTCTGGCTCACCGTCCAGACTTCGTCGCAGCGCTGATAGAAGTTGACGATGGTCGCCACCGCGAGATTTGCGAGCATCTCCGTCTTGGTCAGCTGATAGAAGTCGTCGTAGTACCGCGAGTGGAACATGCCGATGATGGGGATGCCGCGCCGCTTGGCCAGCCGCTGCGCCTCCAGCCCCGCAACGAACGGGGAGTGCGCGTGGATGATATCCAGCGGCACGTTGCGCATGCGCGCGTCATAGTGCGTATCCAACTGGGGGATACCGGTGCTGTACTGGCGCTGGCGCGGCAACTCCATGCTGATGAAGTCGACCAGCTCGAAGGGGAACCCTCCGCGAAAGCCGGTGTCTGCCATCGGTGCGATGACGTAGCATTCCTCCCCGCGGCGGGAGAGGGCCAGCGCGTAGTTGTATACCACGCGGCCCACGCCATCCACGATCGGCAGGAAGGAATCGCTGAATTGGCCAATCCTCATATCACTACCACACACCTTTCGGAAATAGGAGCCGCCCGCAGAGCCGGACAGGGCGCGGGCGTATCGATAGGTTCATTCTACCACATCGAACCAAAACGTGTTATGATGAAAGCCAAGGTTTTCCCGGATGGGATGTAAAATGATTGTAACGCGCCGTCCGCGTCCGCGCGGGAACGGCGGCACGGCAGTCCCTCCGCCGGAGCCGGTATTAATTAACGAAGAGAACGACGCTGCCCGGATGAAGAAGAGAACCATACTCAAAGGCCTGCTGCCGCTGCTGATGCTGATCGCGGCGTTTCCCGCCGCGCCGGCCGCGGCGGAAGAAGCGCCGTATCTGTGGGATCTGACCGGCGACGGGGCCACGAC
>JAEWQH010000080.1 GCA_023399275.1 Bacillota bacterium | reverse complement strand
ACCTGGTCCTGCTCGTGCGCGCGGTAGCTCTCCGTGGTCAGCAGCGCACGCTGGGTATCCACCGTGGGCTGCGTCTCCAGAAGGCGCGCGCGGATGCGCGCGGTGCGCTCGCTCAGCGGTCCGAAGTATTCCTTTGGGTTGCCGTATTCCTTTTCATTCTTCAACGCTTCCATTGTTTTTTTCTCCTGTGATTCTTTACACGGTTCTCTTGCTTGCCTGCCGCCTTTACGCCTCGCGCACGAACTCCGCCGCGCCGATGAGGCCGATATCGCCGCCCAGTTCCGCGCGCTTGAACTCCACCGGCAGCGGTATGTGGTTATATCTGTCAAATTCCGCCCTGACGCGGTCAAACAGCACGTCCCCGAAGTTGGTCAGCCCGCCGCCGAAGACGAAGCGGTTGATGTTGAGCATCTGGTAGATGTTAAACGCGCAGACGCCAAGGTAATGCGCGATGGTGTCGATGGTTTCGATCGCGAGCGGGTCGTTTTGATGGTACGCCGCAAGCACGTGCTCCCCGTCCGCCGTCTCCGGCGTGAGGATCGTGGTGTTGCAGTAGGTCATCTGCCCGCGCACGCGCGCGCTCATGGCGCGGCCGCTGGCATAGCTCATAAAGCAGCCCCGGTTCTCGCAGCCGCACATCAGCCCCTCGTCCGGCGTGGCGAGCATGTGCCCGCACTCCCCCGCCCAACCGTAGCTGCCGCGAAAGAGCCTGCCGTCTATGATGATCCCGCTGCCAAGCCCCGTGCCCGCCGTGATGTAGACGAGGTGCCGGCTCCCCCGGCCCGCGCCGCGCCGGTACTCTGCAAGCGCCGCAGCGTTGCTGTCGTTGTCGAGCACGATAGCGGCGTTCAGCCGCTGCCGGAGATAGTCCCGCATGGAAAACTGCTTGATCCCCGGCATGGCGGAGGTCATAAACACATACCCTTCCTCAAAGAGGATGAACGACGGCATGCAGATGCCGATCCCGTCGAGATCCGCGTCCTGCATGCCGTTTCGGCTGAGGATGGCGGAGATGTTCTCCACCAGCGTGTCGGAAAACGACTCCCCGGTGGCGCAGACGTCCGTGGGATGCTGCTCGCGGTCGATCCGCTCTCCTTCGGGGTTGAATAACCCGTAGGCGACTTTCGTTCCGCCCGCGTCGATTCCGATGACGTATCCGCTCTTCATACCGCAGTTATCCTCTTTCGAAAAATGAGTTGGCTCCAAATTCTTCCAAACTCAGTATACGCGCCGTATTCTGCGTTGTCAAGAAAATCGATTCCTTTAATAAACTATTTTCTTTCATATGAAAGCATCATTCATCTGATTGCAAATCGGGTTCGAATGCGCTAGAATGGTGACGCACGGGCGATTTGGCAGATCCGCGCCCGTTTCCATTCGCAGTCTCATACGCCGCATCCGGCGAACCAATACCGCAAGGAGGAGATCGTATCATGAAGCGTTCCGAGATCAACGCGGCCATCCGCCGCATGGAGGCGTTCGCCCGGAAGCAGGGCTTTGCGCTGCCGCCGTTTTGCGCCTGGACGCCGGAGGACTGGCGGGAGAAGACCCGCGCGTACGACGAGATTCGCGACAATATGCTCGGTTGGGACGTAACCGACTACGGCGCAGGCGATTTTTCGAAGATGGGTTTCTCGCTCGTCACCATCCGAAACGGGAACTTCACCAAGCGGGACGTCTATCCGAAGCCCTACGCCGAGAAGCTGCTTTATATCGAAGAAGGCCAGTATTCGCCGATGCACTTTCACTGGAGCAAGATGGAGGATATCATCAACCGCGGGGGCGGCAACGTGCTCATCACAGTCTACAACTCCACGCCGGATGAACGGCTGGCGGATACCGACGTAACGCTGCACTGCGATGGACGCGCATTCACCGTACCCGCCGGCACGCAAATCCGCCTCGCACCGGGCGAGAGCATCTCGATTCAACCGTATCTGTATCACGATTTCAATGTCGAACCCGGCTCCGGCCCGGTGCTGCTGGGCGAAGTGAGCATGTGCAACGACGACGTGCACGACAACCGCTTCCTCGAACCCCTCGGCCGCTTCTCCGCCATCGAGGAGGACGAGGCGCCGTACCGGTTGCTCTGCAACGAGTACCCCGCGGCGAAGGGGTAAGCCATGGCCAAGTTTAAACTGGCCGCGCTGGACGTGGACGGCACGCTGGTGCGCAGCGACCTCTCGCTTTCGCCCGCGGTCACGCGCGCGGTGGAATCCCTGCGTGACGCGGGTGTGACCGTCGCCATCGTGACAGGGCGCAATATGGGCGAGCTGATCCATTTAAGGCGCGCGCTGCCGTGGATCCGCTACTTCGTGGTCAGCAACGGTTCAACCGCGCTGGATGCCGAAACGGGCGCCGTGCTCTACGAAAACCTGCTCCCGCTCGAAATCGCCCGCGCCGTCGAGCGCGAGGCGCGCAGATACTCCGTGATGACCGAGGTGTATGCCGACGGCACCTCCTATGTCAACCGGACCTGCTGGCTGGAATCCGGACGGTTCACGGCGGAGTTTTTGCATCATGAGACGCTGGAGGCGGGGCGCACGCCGGTCGAGAGCGTCGGCGAGCTGCTCGCTTTGCGCGAGCGCGACGTGGACAAGCTCTATATCTCATTCGAACAGCCAGCCGATCTGCCGAAGCTGCGCGCGTTTTGCGAGCGGTTCCCCGTGGATCTCGTCACCTCGATCCACGACGGGCTGGAGGTCAACCAAAAGGGCGTGGAGAAAGGCACGGGGCTTGCCGCGCTGTGCGGACACCTGGGCATCCCGCCCGCCGAAACCGCCGCGGTTGGAGACGGAGAGGCGGATATCGCCATGTTCCGCCGCGCCGGGCTTTCCATCGCCATGGAAAACGCGCGCGAAACCGTGCGAACCAGCGCGATGCTCGTTGCGCCGCACAACGACGAAGACGGCGCAGTTTGGGCGATCCGGCAGATTTTGCAGCCATAATCGCCGCAAGGGTGCGGCAGCAAAGCGATAGGAGACGAAATGGATATGAAAAACCGCCTGGTGTTTACCGGCAGCTATTCGCAGCCCATCGTGCTCGGCACGGGCGAACTCAGCCCCGGCTGCGGGGACGGCGTCACCGTCTTTTGCATGGACGGGAGCGGGCGTCTCACCCGCCTGTCTGCGGCGGGCAAGCCAAACCCGACCTATCTGGCCCTCGGCGCGAACGGACGCTTTCTCTATACCGTCAACGAGCTGAAGGAGTATCACGAGGAGGCCTCCGCTGCCGTTTCGGCTTATGCGGTCGATGCGCAAACCGGCAACCTCACCTTTCTCAACCGCCGCATGACCGGCGGAGCGGATGCCTGCTACGTCTGCGTCAGCCCAGACGGCGGCCACCTGCTGACCGCCAACTACAGCGGCGGCAGCTTCGCGATCTTTCCGATCTTGCCGGACGGCAGCCTCGGCACCGCATCCTGTTTTCTGCAGCACTACGGCAGCGGCCCGAACCCCGCCCGGCAAGCGGGAGCGCATGTGCACCAGATCACGCCGGATCCCTCCGGCAGGCACGTGCTCGTGGCCGACCTCGGCACGGATCAAATCTTCGTTTACGGCGTCGACTGGACGGCCGGCTGCGTCATCCCCAACGCCGCGCCGACCATCCGAACTGAGCCGGGCGACGGGCCGCGGCAGTTTGTATTCGACAAAAGCGGCCGGTTTCTCTATCTTGTGACGGAGCTCGCCAACACCGTCCGCGTCTATGCCTACGATGGAGCGACAGGCACCGCGCAGTTCTTGCAGGCGTTGCCCACGCTGCCGGATGCGTGTGTCGCAAACTCCACCGCCGCCTGCATCCGCCTGCACCCATCCGGCGAATTCCTTTACGCGAGCAACCGCGGGCACGACAGCATCGCACACTACCGTGTACAGCAGGACGGGACGCTGAGCCCGCTGGCCATCCAAAAACTCGGCGGAAACACCCCGCGTGATTTCAACATCACGCCCGAGGGCGACTTCCTGCTCTGCGGGCTGCAAGACAGCAACGAACTGATCCTCTACCGCATCGACCCGCTCAACGGGCAACTCTCCGAGCTGGAGCGCACCCCCTGCAATTCCCCCACGGCCGTATTGTTTTCGCACTGCGAGTAGCCGGAATCCACTTGGGCTTGGTTGCGCCGCAATCCAGCCCAATAAAACCCGGTCGTCGGAGACTGTTTCGGGCAGATAAAAAGCCCGCCGAATTCACTTACGGCGGGCTTTTGCGCACTCTGCTTTTCTAGTTTTTCAATGCGTTCAGCGGCGCGGGAACGCGCCCGCCGCGCCGGATAAACGCCGCCGCGGACTCGGTATGCACCGGCATCACCGGCGCGCTGCCCAGGAGCCCGCCCATCTCGACCATGTCGCCCACCTGCTTGCCGGGCGCGGGGATGATGCGCACCGCGGTGGTCTTGTTGTTGATCATGCCGATGGCGGCTTCATCCGCAATGATGGCGGAGATCGTCTCCGCAGGCGTATCGCCGGGCACGGCGATCATATCCAGCCCCACAGAGCAGACGCAGGTCATCGCTTCGAGCTTGTCGATGGTCAGCGTGCCGGCCTGCGCGGCCGCGATCATCCCCTCGTCTTCCGATACGGGTATAAACGCGCCGGAGAGGCCGCCAACCTGCGAGGATGCCATCACGCCGCCCTTTTTCACCGCGTCGTTGAGCAGCGCAAGCGCCGCCGTCGTGCCGTGCGTTCCGCAGCGCTCCAGCCCCATTTCCTCGAGGATGCGCGCGACGGAGTCGCCCTGCGCGGGCGTAGGCGCAAGGCTCAGGTCCACGATGCCAAAAGGCACGTTGAGCCGCGCAGACGCTTCCCGCGCGATGAGCTGTCCCATGCGCGTCACCTTAAACGCAGTCTTCTTCACCGTCTCCGCCACCACGTCGATCGGTTCCCCTCGCACTTCTTTGAGTGCATGGCAAACCACACCCGGCCCGGACACGCCGACGTTGATGACGCACTCCGCCTCGCCTACGCCGTGGAACGCGCCCGCCATAAAGGGATTGTCCTCCACCGCGTTGCAAAATACGACGAGCTTCGCGCAGCCGAGACCGCCCTGCTCAGCCGTACGCTCGGCGGTGGACTTGATGATCTCGCCCATCAGGCGCACGGCGTCCATATGGATGCCCGCGCGCGTGGAGGCGACGTTGACGGAGGAGCAGACATACCGCGTGGCCGCCAGCGCCTCCGGGATGGAGCGGATGAGCCGCATGTCCCCGCGCGTGAAGCCCTTTTGCACCAGCGCCGAGAACCCGCCGATGAAGTTCACGCCGCATTCTTGCGCCGCGCGGTCCATCGCCAGCGCGAAGGGAACATAGTCCTCCGTCTCGCTCGCGTCCGCAACCAGCGCCATAGGCGTCACCGAAATGCGCTTGTTGACGATGGGTATGCCCATCTCCCGCTCGATATCCTCGCCGACGGATACAAGCTTCTCCGCACAGCGAGCGATCTTGCCGTAGATCTTCTCCACGGCGCGCTTCGCGTCGCCATCTGCGCAGTCACGCAGCGAAATCCCCATCGTAATGGTGCGGATATCGAGGTGCTCGCGGTCGATCATATGCTGGGTTTCAAAGATTTCCTGCAGGTCGATCATCGCTCTGCCCCCTTAAATGCGGTGCATGGCGTTGAAGATGTCCTCCCGCTGGATGCGGATGG
>JAEWQH010000027.1 GCA_023399275.1 Bacillota bacterium | reverse complement strand
CGCGAGCGCACGGAGCGCATGCGGCGCGTGCGCCTGCTGGTGGATCTCGCCGCGCTCGACGAACTGCGCGGCATCGGCGAGCAGGACGGGCGCATCCGCATCGGCGCCATGACGACGCACAGCGAAGCTGCGGCTAGCGCACTGCTGCGGCTGCACGCTCCCTTTCTCTGCGCAGCGGCGGCGACGGTCGGTTCCCTACAGATTCGAAACGCAGGCACCATCGGCGGAAACGTCTGCAACGGCTCGCCCGCGGCGGACACGGTTACCCCACTCGTCGCGCTCGGCGCAAAAGCGCATATCTTCAGCACCACCGGCGAGCGGATCGTACCCGTGGAGGCGCTCTACGGCAAAGGCAGGATGGCGCTCTCGCCCGGCGAGCTGGTGACCGCGTTTTCCTTCGACTCGTTTGCAAAGTGGAATACATCGTTTCTCAAGCTCGGGCGGCGCAAGGCGCTCGCCATATCGCGCATGAACGTCGCCGCAGCGCTCCGGCTTAGCAGCGGGCGCATCGCCGGCGCGCGCATCGCCCCGGGCTGCGTGTTTCGCACGCCGGATCGCGTGCCGGGCGCGCAAGAGCGCCTGCTGGGGCAGGTTCCCTCGCGGGAGTTATTCGCGCTGGCGGGCCGCCTCTGTTCGGAGGAGATGATCCGGCGCACCGGAGTGCGCTGGTCTACGGAGTATAAGCAGCCCGTCTTGGAGGCGCTGGTAGAGCGCACGCTCTGCCAAGCGGCCGGCATCGATATGGAGGCGTAAGGCAATGGCATCCCTGACTTTTACGGTAAACGGATCGCGTGTTTCGCTTGAAGTCGCGGCCGATGCGCGGCTTGTGGACGTGCTGCGCGAAGACCTCGGCCTGACCGGGACAAAGGAAGGCTGCGGCGTAGGCGAGTGCGGCGCGTGCACGGTCATCGTAAACGGCAAGGCCGTCTGCTCCTGCATCACGCTTGCCGCAGGGCTTGGCGGAGCGAATGTGGTCACAATCGAAGGCGTCTCCAAGGATGGCGGGCTGGACGAGATTCAGCAAGCGATCCTCGACCATCATGCGCTGCAGTGCGGCTTTTGCACGCCGGGTATCGTGATGAGCGCAAAGGCGCTGCTGGATGAGAACCCGCACCCGACGGCACAGCAAATTCAAGAGGCGCTCGCGGGCAACCTCTGCCGCTGCACCGGCTATCAGCAGGTGATCGACGCGGTGGAGGACGCAGCCCGCCGGCGCACGAAAGAGGATCCGTCATGAACGAGCAGCCCCGCTCCGTCCCGTTGGACACATCATTTTGCGGCGTACCGCTGCAGAGCCCCTTTATCCTCTCCTCCGGCCCGGCGACCTACGGCAGCGAGGGCATGATCCGCGCAAACGCACTCGGCTGCGGCGCGGTCGTGACCAAGACGATCCGCCTCCGGCGCGCGGTCAACCCCGTCCGCCACATCGGCAAGATCAGTGAAACGACGCTGATCAACGCCGAAAAGTGGGCGGACAGCGACCGATTGCTCTGGTATGAAAAAGAGATCCCCGAGGCGGTGAAGGCCGGCGCGGTCGTCATTGCCAGCGTGGGACACACGCCGGCGGAAGCGAGAGTCATCGTGCGGGACGCCGAACGCGCCGGTGCGCAGATGATCGAGCTGGTCAGCTACACGGAGGATACGCTCCTGCCGATGCTGGATTATACCAAGGCACACGTGAGCGTCCCCGTCGTCTGCAAGCTCAGCGGCAACTGGCCGGATGCGGCAAAGACCGCCGCACGGTGCATTGAACACGGCGCGGACGGCATCGCCGCCATCGACTCCGTCGGCCCCGTACTCTCCATCGATCTGGAGCACCGCCGTCCGCAGATGTTCAGCGACGACGGGTTCGGCTGGATGTCCGGCGCGGCGATCAAGCCGATCTCCCTGCGCATCAATGCGCAGATCGCGCAGAGCGGACTTGCCGGCAAAAACGTCTACGGCATCGGCGGCGTGATGAACGCGCGCGACGCGATGGAATACCTCATGGTCGGCTGCCGGGCGGTCGGCATCTGCTCCGTCACCATCCTGAAAGGGCTGGACTATGTGCAGACGCTGATCCGCGATCTTTCCCGGCTGCTGCCGCAGCTCGGCTTCTCCTCCCTGACGGAAGCCGTCGGCGCGGCGCTGCCGAACTTCCCGCAAAAAGAACTTGTCGCGCCGCTGGGTTTTCGCTATAATGCGCAACAGTGCAGCCGCTGTATGCGCTGCGTGCGCGCCTGCCCCTATGGCGCGCGCACGCTTGATTTCCCCGTCATGCGCGTCGATGGCGCGCTCTGCCGCGGCTGCGGCATCTGCGCCGATCTCTGCGCGCGGGGAGCTCTGCACAGCGAGGTACTCCCCCAGGATGAAGCGCACCGCGCACTCGCGCGCGAGAGCGCGGTGTTTTACGACGCAGTCCGCGCGCTGGGCGCGGAAGGAGGCGAAATATGACCGCAACCGATACAAAAGAGCGCGTCGCGGCGCTCTGCCGCGGCTTGATCGGCGCGCAGAGCCTTTCCGGGCGGGAAGAGGACGCCGTCTCCCTGCTTGCGCGCGCGTTTTCCGAGCTGGGCTTCGACCGCGTGGAGACGGACCGCTACGGCAGCGTCACCGGCACCATCTTAGGCGGCCGCCCAGGCCCGCATATCCTGCTGGATGCGCATATCGATGTCGTGCCCGTCGAGGACGCGGCAGAGTGGCGGCATCCGCCCTTTGGCGGTGAAATCGCGGACGGGAAACTCTTTGGCCGCGGCGCAAGCGACATGAAGGGCGCGCTCGCGGCGATGACGATCGCCGCCGCCGAGTATGCCGAGCGTACGCAGCGCGGCTTTGCGGGCAGCGTCAGCGTCTCCGCGGTCGTCTGCGAGGAGCTCTTTGAGGGACTCGGCGCACGCGCGGTCGGCGAACGGCTCACACCGGACTATGTCGTCATCGGCGAAGCGTCCGAGATGAACCTCAAGATCGGCCAACGCGGGCGCGCGGAGGTCGTCGTAGAAACGGCCGGCATCCCGGCGCACTCGGCCAATCCGCAAAGAGGGGTAAACGCCGTAACCGCCATGCGGAAGCTGCTGGACGCGATCGACGGCATCGAGCCGCCGCATTCGGCCACGCTGGGCGATGGCATCCTCGTGCTGACAGACCTGATCTCGCGTCCGTACCCTGGCTCCTCCGTTCTGCCCCGGCTCTGCGAAGCTACGTTTGACCGCCGCCTGCTGACGAGCGAGACGGAGCAGGCCTGCTTGCGCCGATTCAGGCCTGCATCGACCGCCTGCACGCCGAGGACGCTTCGTTTCGCGCAAAAACCTACATCCGCCGCGGCAGCATCCGCTGCTATACCGGCGAAACGATTGAGGCCAAGCGCTTTTTTCCCGCATGGGAGGCGGCGCACGAGGCGGATTATGCGCAGCAATCGCTCGCGGCGCTTCGTGCGGTCAACCCGAACACTGAGCTCAGCGCCTATTCTTTTTGCACAAACGGCAGCTACTACGCCGGCGAAGCCGG
>JAEWQH010000003.1 GCA_023399275.1 Bacillota bacterium | reverse complement strand
ATGCCAAATAGACCGAAAAGCGCAGGAGAACCGCGGAGATCTTTTGATGCTTCATGCTTTGTTCCCCCGTTTCGTCAGAGAGAAGAGAAAGTTGATGATGAGGATGAATACAAAGAGCACCACAGCCGTTGCGATGAGCGCCTCGCGGTGCAGGTCGGCGGAGTAACCCATCTCCATGACGATGTTCGTCGTCAGCGTGCGAAGGCCCTTGAGGATGCCCTGCGGCATGCGCGGCTGGTTGCCCGCAACCATGATGACCGCCATAGCTTCGCCGATTGCGCGGCCGACGCCGAGGATGATGGCCGCTGTCACGCCGCTCTTTGCTGCCGGCAGGACGATGGAGAAGACCGAGCGTTCATGCGTCGCACCAAGCGCGAGCGCGCCCTCGTAATAGGACGCCTCCACCGCGTTGAGCGAGGATTCGGAGACCGTGATGACCGTCGGCAAGATCATGACGGCGAGCACGATGCTGGCCGCGAGCATGCTTCCGCGCCCGCCGAGCAGCGGAACGATGACCACCAGCCCGAAGAAACCGTAGACGACCGACGGAATGCCGGCCAGCAGTTGAACGGCAGGTTTGAGAAGCCCGACGAGCCGCTTGCTGGCAAAGCGGGAGAGGAAGAGCGCCGTCAAAACGCCGACCGGAACGCCGAGCACCAGCGCGCCTGCCGTGACATAAAGACTGCCAAGGATCATCGGCAGGATGCCGTAGATATTGTTGCCCGGCTTCCAAACCGTGCCAAAGAGGAATTTGAACACGCCAATCTCGGCGATGGCGGGTACGCCGCTGACCAGCAGAAACACCGTAATCAACAAAACAGCCAGAATACTGACGCAGGCGGCGGCGAGAAATAAGATTCTCGCCGCGCCCTCGCGTACCTGGTTATTTCGTCCCGCGGCGTTGATGCGCGCATGGGAGTTTTTGTTGTTCATCCAAGTCGCTCCAAGTCGTAGTTTTTTCTTATTGCACTTCCGCCCAGTTGAGGGTTTCGCCAACGTAGATCTGGCGAACCTGCTCCGCGGTGAGGCCGGAGACCGGGTTGTTCAGGTTGACGATGATCGCGATGCCGTCGATTGCGATGACGGTCGCGGACACGCCCTCGGCGATCTCGCTGTCCTTGAGCTCACGGGAAGCCATGCCGATGTCGCAGGCGCCGTCGATGGCCATCTTCACGCCAGTGCTGGAGTCGCTCATCTGGATCTCGATCTCGGCGTTGGGGTTGAGGGCGATGTAGGCTTCCTTGAGTTTCTCCATGACCGGCGTGACGGAGGAGCTGCCGGAGACCACGACCTTACCGGCGACGCTGCTGCCGGCAAACGCGGGAGCGTTCTCGACGCTGGCGATGTACTTGTTCTCCTGAATGACGGCCTGCCCCTCGGCGCTGAGGATGAAGTCGATGAACGCCTGCGCGGCCTCGGAGACCTCCGCCTTGGTGGCGATATTGAATGGACGGGCTACTTTGTATGCGCCACTCTTGATGTTTTCCACAGTGGCGTCCGCGCCGTCGATCTGGAGCGCTTTCACGGTGTCGTTCAGGGAGCCGAGGGAGATGTAGCCGATGGCGGCTTCGTTCCCCGCGACGGTCTGGAGCACGACGGAGGTGCTGTTGACGATCTCAGCGTCCAGCGTGGTGTAGTCCACCTTGTTGCCGTCCGCGTCCTTTTGCTCTACGCCCATCAACTCGATGAACGCTCCGCGCGTGCCGCTGCCGTCCTCACGCGAGACGACGACGATCTCCTCGTCAAATGCGGCGGGTGCTTCGGCGGGGGCCTCGGTCACTTCCGCGGCAGGGGCCTCGGTGGCTTCCGCAGCGGGGGCTTCAGTCGCCTCGCTCTCGGCGGGCGCGGCCGAACAGGCGGCAAAGCCGGCAAGCATGGTCAGTGCGATCAGCATCGCAAGCAGTTTTTTCATCATGAACGTTTCTCCTTTTATGTTCTTTCTCATGGCTTCAGCATAAGCGAGCATTGTTTGATCAAAATACCGTTAAGATCAAATCTATGTAAAATCAATCGAGCCGATTATCAAAGAATCAAGCGGTCAAAAAATGACGGCTTTTTGCAGAGTATTGTGCGTAAACTTGCATATTGGGGCACTTTTCGTTATAATATTTCGGTCGGCGCATCCGGCTTGTTTTGCCGCTGAATCCGCGCCGGACAGAGAATTGGGCGCAACATGCAAACCAGCGATTTTTCTTACGACCTGCCAAGGGAACTCATCGCGCAGACGCCGGCCGCAGACCGGGCCGCCTCGCGCCTGCTCGTCTACGACCGCGCGACACGGTCGATTGAAGATTGCGTATTTTCCGATATCGCGCGGTACCTTTTTCCGGAGGATGTGCTCGTGCGCAACAATACGCGCGTGCTGCCGGCCCGGCTCTTTGCACACCGCGAGGATACCGGCGGAAGCATGGAGTTTCTCCTATTAAAAAGAACGGGTGAAAAGACCTGGGAGTGCCTCGCCCGTCCGGCTCGCCGCGCGGTCGCCGGGCGTGCATACGCGGTAAACGACGAGCTGCGCATTCGCGTGCTGGGGGACGCCGAGGCGGAAGGCGGGAAGCGGATCGAGCTGCTCTACGAGGGGATCTTTGAGGAGGTGCTCGATCGGGCGGGGCAGATGCCGCTGCCGCCGTACATCACCGAGCGGCTGGCGGACAAGACCCGCTATCAGACGGTCTATGCGCGCACAAACGGCTCCGCCGCGGCGCCGACCGCCGGGCTGCACTTTACAGACGCACTGCTGGAGCGCATCCGTTCCCAAGGGACGGATATCGTGGATATCCTGCTGCATGTGGGGCTCGGCACCTTCCGCCCCGTTTCGGAGGAAAAGATCGAAGACCACGTAATGCATCAGGAGTATTACGAGGTCGCTCCGGACGCGGCTGCACGGATCAACAGCGCGCGTTCAAACGGCGGCCGCATCGTGGCCGTCGGCACCACAAGCTGCCGCACGCTCGAGAGCGTTGCATCCGAAGACGGCGTGATTCATCCGGGCAAGGACTGGACCGATATCTACATCACGCCGGGCTACCGCTTTCGGGCGGTGGATGCGTTGATTACGAATTTTCATCTGCCGGAGTCGACGCTGCTGATGCTCGTCTCCGCGTTTATGGGGCGGGAAGAGGCGCTGCGCTGCTATGCGCACGCGATCGAGCAACGCTATCGCTTCTTCAGCTTTGGCGACGCGATGCTGATCCTTTAGAGCACACCAAAACAGAAAGAGTTGGGGGAAGGGCCGCATGGCATACCCGTTTACATTTGAGTTGAAACACATTTGCAAGCAGAGCGGGGCGCGCTGCGGCGTGCTGCATACGCCGCACGGTGATATCGAAACGCCGATCTTCATGCCCGTCGGTACGCAGGCGACCGTCAAGGCGATGACTCCGCGCGATTTGCGGGATGTGGGCGCGAATATCATCCTCGGCAACACCTACCACCTCTACCTCCGCCCCGGGCACAGGCTTGTGGAGGAGGCGGGCGGACTGCACGCCTTCATGCGTTGGGAACGTCCGATCCTGACCGACAGCGGCGGATTTCAGGTGTTTTCGCTGGCAAAGATCAACGACATCAAAGAGGACGGTGTGTTGTTTCGCTCGCACATCGACGGCAGCAAGCACTTTTTTACGCCGGAGTCGGTCATGCAGATCGAGCAGGCGCTCGGCGCGGACATCGCGATGTGCTTCGACGAGTGCGCGCCGTACCCCTCCGACCGTAAATATACCATTGCGGCTATGGAGCGCACGCATCGCTGGGCAGAGCGCTGCAAAGACGCGCATACGCGCGAGGATCAGGCGCTTTTCGGCATCGTGCAGGGCGGCATGTTTGCAGACCTTCGCATCGAGAGCGCAAAGGCAATCACGGCCATGGATTTCCCCGGTTACGGCATCGGCGGCCTGAGCGTAGGCGAGCCGAAGGCCGTGATGTACGAAATGCTCGAGACCATGATGCCCTATATGCCGCAGGACAGACCGCGCTACCTCATGGGCGTCGGCAGCCCGGATTGCCTGCTCGAGGGCGTGCTGCGCGGCGTCGATATGTTTGACTGCGTGCTGCAGACCCGCGCCGGGCGAAACGGCATGGCGCTGACGCGGCATGGGCGGATGACGCTGAAAAACGCAAAGTACGAGCGCGACTTTTCGCCGCTGGAGGAAGCGTGTGACTGCTACTGCTGCCAGAATTTCTCCCGCGCATATCTGCGGCACCTCTTTAAAGAAAAAGAGATCCTCGGCGCGCAGCTTTTGACCATGCACAACCTGCGTTTTTCTCTGCGGCTGATGGAGGACGTACGCCGCGCGATTTGGCAAGACCGCTTTGGCGACTTTGCGCGCGAGCTGCTTTCGCAGGGCATCTACGACGGAACGGGGCGAGCCGATTGAAGACCATCGTTTGCAAAACCGAACGGGAGACGGAGCTGCTGGGCGGTCGGCTGCTTCGCGCGCTGGACGCGCCCGCCTTTGTCGCGCTCTACGGCGATCTCGGCGCGGGCAAGACCGCGCTGGTGCGCGGGATGGGTGCGCAAGCGGGGACGGCGGAGGTGCGCTCTCCGACCTTTACCATCGTGCATGAGTACGAAACCAGCCCGCGTTTGATCCACTTCGACGCATACCGCCTTGGCGACGCGGAGGAGTTGTTTGCCATCGGCTTTGATGAATATCTGGCGCAGAAGGCGATTCTTGTGCTGGAGTGGGCGGAGCGCGTGCCGGAGGCCTTGCCGCAAGAGCGGTTGGAGGTCTCAATCATAGGTAGCGGGGATGAACCGCGTGCGCTGACGCTGCGCCCGGTTGGAAGCCGGTATGAAAGCGTGGTGAACGCGCTATGACGCTGCTGGCCATCGACACCACCTCCGCTGTAGCCACCGCTGCGCTGTTTCGAGACGGCGCGCTCATTACCGAGCGGGAGGCAGACGCGGCGAAGAAGCACGCACAGACCCTCTTGCCGCTGATCGACGCACTGCTGGAAGAAAACGGCGTAACCATCGGGCAGATCGACCGGTTTGCCGTCGATATCGGGCCGGGATCGTTTACGGGCGTGCGTATCGGCGTGAGCCTCGTCAACGCGCTTGCGTTTGCGGCGGGCAGGCAAATCAACCCTGTTGACGCGCTCTTTGCGCTCGCACTGAGTGCGGGGGAGACGCAGCGGCCCGTCTGCGCCATGCTCGACGCGCGAAACGGAAATGCCTACGCCGCGCTGTATCGGGCGGATGAGGTGCTGATCGCGCCTGGCGCGGTTGAGATCGCATCGTTCTTGCCGCTGGTACCGCAGGATGCGGTGTTTGCCGGCGATGTGAATACAGAGGTAAAAGCGTATCCGCGCGCGCGATTTGTCGGCCTTGCGGCGCTGAGACAGCCGGAGCGCGCGCAGAGCGAAGTTGAACCGCTCTACCTGCGCCCGTCGCAGGCGGAGCGGGTGAAGCGCGAGACAAGCCGGGAGGCGTAGGCGATGGCGCAGGAAGTGATCCGCCCGATGGAGCGGCAGGATGTGGGCCGCGTGCACGAGATCGAGTGCGCGTGTTTTCGCTCGCCGTGGTCCAGACTGGCGCTTGCCGGAGAGCTGCGAAACGAGGTGGCGCACTATCTGGTGATGGAGCAGGACGGCGTCATCTGCGGCTACGGCGGCATGTGGCTGCTCTTTGAGGAGGCGCACGTGACCAATGTCGCCATCCTGCCGGAATACCGGCAGGCGGGTCGCGGCAAGCGGCTGATGCTCGCCATGATGCACCACGCGGCAGAGCGCGGCGCGGAGAAGATGACGCTCGAGGTACGCGAGGGAAACAAGGTCGCCCGGCACCTCTATGCGACGCTTGGGTTTATACAAAACGGCTTTCGTCCGGGGTATTATTCCGATACGGGCGAAGGCGCGCTGCTCTTATGGAACAACGACATACAACAAACGCTAGACAGGGAGAGACAGAACACATGAAACCGTATGAACAATGGCAGCAACTGGTGGAGACGGAGCGCAAGCAGCCGGAGCACGACGCTTTTTGGAACGGATACTTCGAAAAGGAAACCGAGGTCTACCGCGCGATCCTGGGCGAGGGCACCGGCAAGCTGGCGGGGACGCACGCGGAGCTGGCGGACCGCTTCGACATGAGCGTTGCCGAGTTTGCTGGATTTCTCGACGGCATCAATACGAGCCTGAAGAAGGAAGTCAACCTGGATAAGCTCGGTGTGGATACTGCGCTCAAGCTCGACATCGACTTTGAAAAGCTGTATTTCAACATGCATAAAGCCAAGGCGAACTGGCTCTATACCCTCAAGGAATGGGAACCGATCCTCGACGAACAGAAACGCAAAGAGATCGCCAAGGAATACCGCCAGAGCAATATCTTTGTGCGGGATGCAAAGGTCGGCAGAAACGACCCTTGCCCCTGTGGCAGCGGCAAGAAATACAAGGCGTGCTGTGGTAAAAACGCCTGATCTTTTTGCGCGGATGTGATGCCCGCGACGGCGGCGGGGGACGCAAAATGCCACCGATCTTTTTGCCGATTTCGGTTGACATAACGCCACCTCGCCGCTATAATTAATCTTCGGAACTCGCTTCCTGCGCCTGTAGCTCAGTTGGATAGAGCAACGGCCTTCTAAGCCGTAGGTCCCGGGTTCGAATCCCTGCAGGCGCGCCAAGCTGCACGACACCCCGGCGCGTAGCGTGCCTGGGTGTCGGGCAAGTTGGTCAGGGGGAAGAGCCACGGGTAAGCGGCGTTTCCGGTATGGTGGGTATAGCTCAGTTGGTTAGAGTGCCTGGTTGTGGCCCAGGAGGTCGTGGGTTCAAATCCCACTACTCACCCCATTTTACCGATTCAGCGTACTGTGGGGTGTTGCCAAGCGGTAAGGCACCAGACTTTGACTCTGGCATTCGTAGGTTCAAATCCTGCCACCCCAGCCATCTTTTGATCCGTTAGCTGAGTTGGTAGAGCACCTGACTTTTAATCAGGTTGTCCGGAGTTCGACCCTCCGACGGATCACCATCAGTCCTCTGCCGATATGGATCTGTGTGCGGGTGTGGCGGAATTGGCAGACGCGCCAGATTTAGGTTCTGGTGCCCGAAAGGCGTATGGGTTCAAGTCCCTTCGCCCGCACCAAAAACGCAAGATCGGCTTTTTGCGGGAGTAGCTCATTTGGTAGAGCGCAGCCTTGCCAAGGCTGAGGTGGCGGGTTCGAGCCCCGTCTCCCGCTCCATTCATAAGCGGATAGCGCCACGGTCTGCTTATGAATGGAGGTTTTGTTTATTCTGGCCTTTTCGCGATTCCATCATCCGCATGCAGGTATAGTGTAGCGGTAACACATTAGCCTTCCAAGCTGAGATCACGGGTTCGAGTCCCGTTACCTGCTCCAAATACAGGAAAGCCGTATTGCGCGGCTTTTTTTGATTCAGCCATTGCACACAGCACAAGAGGAGAGGCGATCGCTGAATATGCCGCGCACGTTGCCGGAGCCAGCAAGATGAAGATTGACGACGGTGCGCCGTATATCGTTGCCGCAACGCACGGAGCAGAGCTGTGCTGAAATAAGAACAATAAAATAGTACAAACACTTATAATAACAGTATAAAGAGAACGAAGGACAATAGAACCCGCACAATCAATGGGGTTGAAGAATTCATATAAAATTAATATACAGATGTTTCACGTGAAACGTTAATATAAAATGAACGGACGGCTCATCGCGGCCCGCAACAGATAGTTGTAATCTGCCGAACCGGTTCAAACCGACCACAAGATATAGAAAACCGCCCGATTGGGCGGTTTTCGTCGTTGCGTGGGAAACGCTATTGAATCTTCGCCATCAGAATGGATTTTTTCTGGTCGAATTCTTCTTTTGTGATCGCGCCAGAATCGCGGAGCTTTGCGAGCTTTTCGATCTGATCGAACACGTCTTCACGCGGGGGCCTTGTCCCGCCTGCCGGAGCGGAAGATGCCGATGCGTAGGCGTAACTCGTGTTTTTGTGTGAATCCTGTACGATGAGGCGATTGTTATCGTCGGTAAAGTTCTCGGTTGCGATCATGATGATATCCACCAGCGCCCCAATGCCGAGACAGCCGGCGGTGAGCAGCCAGAGGATGCCGGTGCCGACCTTGCCGACATAGAAGCGGTGGATGCCAAGGCCGCCGAGGAAGATGGAGAAAAGCAGCGTGACAAGCCAGTCCTTATCGGAGTATTCCGAAACCTTGGCGGAAGCAGCGTTTTTCGCCGCGCATTCGCCGCAGCGACCGTTTCCATCACGAAACTCTCCGGGCAGAATCGCCTTTCCGCAGTTGGTGCAATACCTGGTTTCCATGAGATGACCCCCTTTTCATTTGACCGCCGTGCCGATCGATTCCCCCTTCGGCGCGTGCGATTCCGCAGTGGTTATGCTACGGATTCTTTCTGATTGATACTATATGGCATCTGCAAAGATTTGCAAGATGATTGCGCCAGATTTAACGAAAAAAACAAATTGTTCCGTCGTTTAAGCAAGGTTTCTTCGACAGCGGCCTGAAAACGGCGCGGCGCGTTCTCGGAATTTGAGCGAAAGATGGGTAAATCCGGTTGACATCCCGCCGAAAAATGCTATAATACTTTTTGCCGCGGTTTACGGGCGGCAGAAACGTATCGCAGGCGGCATGCGCCGGATCGCGAATGCCTGATATGCCTCCTTAGCTCAGTTGGCTAGAGCACCTGACTCTTAATCAGGGTGTCCAGGGTTCGAATCCCTGAGGGGGTACCATTTTTCCGCCGCTCGACAGCGGCGCTGCCTGCGGGAGTAGCTCATTTGGTAGAGCGCAGCCTTGCCAAGGCTGAGGTGGCGGGTTCGAGCCCCGTCTCCCGCTCCATTTACGATGGCGGCTTTTGCGCCGCCATGTCCAATGTGGAACATGACGCGGTGCAACTCACCGGCCGGGTTCCACAGAACATGCCTCCTTAGCTCAGTTGGCTAGAGCACCTGACTCTTAATCAGGGTGTCCAGGGTTCGAATCCCTGAGGGGGTACCAGCTATGCCTGACCCGCGCGTGGTGCAACGCGTGGGTTTTTTTCTGCCCATGCGCTTAACAGGACGGCTTGATGCTTCCTTATTCTTCAGCGCGTACCTAATAACGCGCCGCAACCAGATCCGGCCGGCGAAACGGATCCGCTTTTTGCCATGTGCAACAGTTGACAGAGAGGTTTGACAGAGCGAGCGGCAAAGTGTTATTCTCATTCGGGGAGAACGATAGACATGCAGACGGTGTTATTGTCATCCGGCGAGAGCTTGGTGCGCGCGTTTGATTTGCCGCGTGGCATCATCGCGCTGGTCGGCGGCGGCGGAAAGACGACGCTGATGCTGTGCCTCGCGCGGGAGCTGGCGGATGCCGGCGCGCGTGTGATCGTTACCACGACGACGCACATCTTCACGCCGGATGGGATGCGGACGCTGGACCCGCAGAGCGAAGCAGAGGCGCGGACCGCGCTGTCGCGCAAGCGGCTCGTCTGCTTTGGCAAGGCGGATGAAAACGGGAAGCTCTCTGTGCCGAGCCTGCCGGTTGAGGGATTTGCCGCGCTGGCGGACTATGTTCTCGTAGAGGCGGACGGGGCCAAGCGAATGCCGCTCAAAGCGCCTGCAGACCACGAGCCGGTGATCCCGCCGAAAACGCGGCTGCTGATTGCGGTGGCCGGGCTCGAAGGCGTGGGCCGGCCGCTGGAGCACGTGGCATTTCGCCCGGAACGCTACGCCGCGCTGTGCGGCAAGCCGCTCCCGGCTGCGTTGGAAGCGCGCGATATTGCACTGGTGCTTGCGCACGCGCAAGGGCAGCGCAAGGGGCTCCCGGAAGGCGCTCGGTTTTCAGTGCTGCTCAACAAGGCGGATGACGAGGCGCGCGAGCGCGCCGCGCTGGAGATTGCGGCACAACTGAGACGATATGACGTCGAGCGGACGGTGATCGCTGCGCTTGGCAAACGGTAAAACGGTATTTTGACGTGCGGAAAGGCATGAGGGTTTGATATGATCATCTGGGTACGCGGCGCGGGCGACATCGCAACCGGCGTTGCGTTTCGGCTCTATCGGAGCGGGTTTTCGGTAGTGATGAGCGATCTGCCGCAGCCTACGTCCATCCGCAGAACGGTCTGCTTTTCGGAGGCGATCATCAAAGGGACGACGATGGTGGAGGACATCTGCGCGCGATTCTGCGCAAGCGCGAAAGAAGCGGCGGCAGCCATGGCCCGCGGCGAAGTTGCGGTGCTTGCGGACCCCACCGGTGAAATCGCGCGGCTGCTGCAGCCGCCCGCCGTGATCGACGCGATCCTCGCCAAGCGAAACATCGGCACAAAGCGGACCGATGCAGATGTTGTGGTCGGCGTCGGTCCGGGCTTTACGGCGGGGGTGGATTGCCACGCGGTCGTGGAGACGATGCGCGGGCATACGCTCGGGCGCGTCTACCACAGCGGCTCCGCCCTGCCGGACACAGGCATCCCCGGCAATATCGCGGGCTTTACGCTGGAGCGGCTGCTGCGTGCGCCGCAGGCCGGCGTATTCAAAGGTGTCAAGCAAATCGGGGATGTGGTCGAGGCGGGCGATATCTGCGCATATGTGGATGGCATGCCGGTCGTCACGCGCATCCGCGGCGTGCTGCGCGGGTTGCTGCCCGACGGCATCGAGGTTTACGAGGGCATGAAGAGCGGGGACGTCGATCCGCGCTGCGAGATCTCAAACTGTTTCACGGTCTCCGATAAAGCGCTTGCCGTTGGCGGCGGTGCGCTGGAGGCGGTACTGCATGGGCTGGCCAAGGGGGGTTGGAAATGGAAACAGAAGTAAAGCTCACGAAGCTGTCGAGCTGCGCCGGCTGTGGCGCAAAGGTCGGGGCGGGCACGCTGGCAAAGCTGCTTGGGGATATGCCCACGCTGCGCGACGACAACCTGCTCGTCGGCTTTGACCGCTCGGACGATGCGTCTGTCTACCGCGTCAACGACGAGCTGGCGCTGGTGCAAACGGTCGATTTTTTCCCGCCGATCGTAGATGATCCATTTACCTTCGGGCAGATCGCCGCAGCCAACGCGCTTTCAGATGTCTACGCCATGGGAGGCGAGCCGAAGCTTGCGCTCAACCTGCTCTGCATTCCGGAGCGGATGCCGCAGAGCGCCGTGCAAGCCATTTTGGCGGGCGGCTACAGCAAGGCGTTTGAGGCGGGCGCCATCATCTCCGGCGGGCACAGCATCTTTGACGATGTACCGAAATATGGCCTGTCTGTCACCGGGTTTGTTCATCCGGATGCGTTCTACAAGAATCTCGGCGCGCGCGCGGGCGATGTGCTGTTTTTGACAAAGCCGCTCGGCGTCGGCATCCTGACGACAGCAGAGAAAGCCGAGATGCTCGAAGCAGGGGAGATCGACCGCGCGATTGAGCTGATGACCACGCTCAATAAGAGCGCGCGTGACTGCGCGGTGAAGTATCGGGTTCACGCCTGCACAGATGTGACGGGTTTTTCCCTCATGGGGCATATGCTGGAGATGATGCAGGGCTCGGAGGCATCCGCCCGGGTGGAAACGGGGGCTGTGGACTTTCTGCCGCGCGTGCTGGAGTTTGCAAAAATGGGCCTCTTACCCGCGGGCGTCTATCGAAACCGTTCGTTTGCCGAACCGTTTGTGGATGAGGGCGACCTGCCACTTTGCATTCGGGATGCGCTCTTTGACCCGCAGACATCCGGCGGGCTGCTCCTCGCGGTAGACCCGCGCGATGCGGACGCGCTCGAACGGGATCTGAAAGCATCGGTGCCCAGCGCACAACGTATCGGATCCGTGCTGCCCAAGTCCGCAAAATCGATCTATCTCGTTTAAAACAACCGAAAGCCCGCTAAAGACAGCGGGCTTTGTAATACGCCTGTGTTACGAAAGAATCTTTCTAAGCGCGGAAAGCGCCGCGTCGATCTCCTCCGCCGTATTCGTGCTGTTGAAGGAAAAACGCACGGTTCCCTGCGGGAACGTGCCGTAGGTCTTGTGCGCGTTTGGCGCGCAGTGTAGCCCGCAGCGCGTGAGGATGCCGTAATCACTTGCCAGCAGGTCGGCGACCTCCGCATTGTCCCGCCGCGCGGTGAAATCGACCGAGACGACGCCTACGCGCCGGCCTGGATCGTGCGTCCCGGGTACGCGGATGCCCTCGATGACACTCAGCCCCGTCAGAAAGCGCGTCAGCAGAGCTTCTTCCTGCGTGCG
Source organism: Bacillota bacterium (assembly GCA_023399275.1). GTDB lineage: Bacteria > Bacillota > Clostridia > Christensenellales > CAG-138 > UBA7703. The sequence continues at coordinate 1,383 of JAEWQH010000003.1, read as the reverse complement.
GCGCGCGCGGATGCCTTCCTGCTCAAGCGCACGCAGCGCGGCGTGCAAGCCATAGATGCCTGGCAGGTTTGGCGTTCCGCTCTCGAAGCGATCCGGCAGATAGTCCGGCTGGATCTCCGTGTGTGAATCGCTGCCGGTTCCACCGGTGATCAGCGGCTCGAGCGCGCCCGCACAGCCCTGTGAGAGCAGCAATGCGCCGATGCCGCTCGGCCCGCGCAGGCCCTTGTGGGCGGGGATGCAGAGCGCGTCGATCTGCGCTTCGGCGCAATCGAGCGGATAGTGCCCCGCGGTCTGAGCGGCATCCACCGCAAAGAAGACGCCGCAGCTTCGGCAGAGCGCGCCCGCCTCTTTGATAGGCAGCACCGTTCCGCTGATGTTGGATGCATGCGTCAGCAGCATCAGCCGCGTATTCGGGCGAATCATGCGGCGCGCGGCATCGAGATCAAGTGTGCCGTCGCCGGCGAGCGGGATGCGATCAAACGTCACGCCGCACTCAAGCAGCCGCGTCAGCGGACGCATGACGCCGTTGTGCTCCAGCGGGCTGACCAACGCGTGGTCACCGGGCCGAAGCAATCCCTGGATCACCATGTTGAGCGAGAACGTTTGCCCGGGCGTAAGGATTACGCACGCCGGGTCGTCTTGCCCGAAATGCGCACAAAGCATCTCGCGCGTCTCCAGCACGCGAAGAGCCGCATCGGTTGCGGGCGCGTAGGTGGAGCGATTGATGTTGGCGCACACCTCGTTGATGTAAAAGCGCATGGAATCCCCGACGCCGTCCGCTTTTGGCCGAGAGGTTGCCGCCTGATCCAGATAGATCAATTCTTTGCCTGAAACCGCATCCGACATTTTCGTTATCCTCGCTTGCATATAACGCTTGCTTGTGCTACAGTATATCCGAATCCGAGTGGTAAAGCAAGTTCGACCATAAGAAAACCGGCTGAAGAGACAAGAGCATACGGAATCTTTTTGATCCGACCACACAGCAGACGGCCGCCTTTGGAGACGATTGGCTTTGCCCCTCATGGGAAAACGGGAAAGAGGAGAGTCATCTATGAAAAAGCGAAATATCTGGGTCATCATCACCGGATTTGTCATCGGCGTGGCCGCTCTGCTGCTGACCGCGCTTGGCAACCCCGGCAACATGGGTTTCTGTATCGCCTGCTTTTTGCGGGACACCTCCGGGGCGCTGAAGCTGCACTCCGCCGAGGCGGTTCAGTATGTGCGGCCCGAGATTACGGGCATGATCCTCGGCGCGATGATCATCGCCCTGCTGACGAAGGAGTTCAAACCGCGCGGCGGTTCCTCGCCGGTGACGCGGTTTGTCATCGCGGTGGTGGTGATGGTCGGTGCACTGACGTTTCTCGGCTGCCCGCTGCGGATGAT
>JAEWQH010000001.1 GCA_023399275.1 Bacillota bacterium | reverse complement strand
TTCATTTACATATGAGGCTATGACGCAAGAGGAGCTTTCCCAAACGCTGAAAAGGCTCAAGCCGGAGTACTATAATCTCACCTATATGGTAACTTTATTCTACCAGAGGTCTGCAAGCCATGTTCTTTATAAGCTTGCGAACGTATTATACCTTATATCCCTCCACATATCCCTCCACGCACCATAACCATGCTGATGTCGATATTATCATTAAATATCAGAAGATCGGCGTCCTTTCCTTTTCCGATTGAGCCTTTACTTTTATCTATTCCCAAAAGTTTTGCTGGGGTAAGGCTTGCCATCTTCACCACTTGATACAAAGGCGCATCGGTCAGATCCCTGAAGGTACGTACCAAACGATCGGTGGTTGCAACACTGCCGGCAAAAGCGCTTCTGTCCATAAGCTTAGCCACACCATCCTCTTTTATAACAGGCAAACCACCCAGAATATACTCACCATCTGGCATGCCGGCGGCACTCATGCTATCCGTTACCAAACATATGCGGTCCGGTCCTTTTATCCTGTAAATTAGCTGAAGTAGCTCTGCTGGCAGATGGCAGCCGTCTGCTATGGTCTCCACAAACAGGTCATCCAGTAGGTAACCTGCCTCAATTGCACCAGCTACGCGGTATGCTCTTTCTCTGCGGACGGTAGTCATGCAGGAGTAAAAGTGCGTCATGCACGCTAGACCGTTTTCGTAGGCGCGGAATACATCCTTACAGTTTGCGTCTGAATGCGCAAGACTTGTTACTATTCCCTCCTCGCGCAGGCAGCTCAAAAAACGTTCCGAGCCGGGAAGTTCAATGGCAAACGACCAGCGTCGAATGCGATTCGTTTTCGCCAGCACCTGCTCATACTCTTCAGGCTCTGGATTCCTGAGGTGGGCGGGATTTTGCGCACCCGCCTGGCTGGCCGCAAAATACGGTCCTTCCAAATGTAAACCGGCAATCGTCGGATGTCCTGGTTTTTTCAGTTCTATCTGGTTAAACAAGTCTATATAGTCCAACAGCTCCTGCTTGCTTCCGGTGACGGTCGTGGGCAAAATAGTAGTTGTTCCGTGCATCAGATGGCTACGGCAGGCCCCATAAATGGCTTCCACTCCGTCCATAAAATCGTATCCGCCGCCGCCGTGGGTATGCGTATCTATAAATCCGGGGGAAAGATAATTTCCCTCTACATCAATAGTCTTATCGGCCATACAGGAGAGAGTACCATTAAGTGCAACTTCCGCTATAATCGCTCCGTCTACAAGTACCTCACCAGGATATACCCCTGTTGGGGTTAAGATTTTTGCATGTTTAAAAAGAGTAGTTGACAAAACTTTGTCCCTCCTTCTCTATATAACTCGGCATTTTAGACTACAGGCAGCGAACCGCACCGCGGAATCTTGAGAGGAACTGGTTATTCCAATTATCACCGCCCGGGCAGTTACCGCTGCGCCAAACAGGTGGATTCACACCTTCGTTTACCAGCATATTGATGGCTTCAACCACCACACTGTTCATAACATAGGCGTTAGCGTAAGTAGAAAGCGCACCGATTTTTTGTTCAAAGCCGGGAAGCTCTATAGTTGCGTCGCCCAGCTTAACCTTGCAGTCGATGCTGCAGTCAACGATTTCATGAAGATTTTTCTTGCTCGGGTGCCTTGCCGGATGATTTAAAGGACAGTCATTTGCGTGCTCATGGCTGCTGACGCCTATGACCTTGGCACCACGTGATTTTGCGGTTAAAGCAGCGTCAATGGTTGCAGAGTTGATGCCGTAGGCGTTAACGATCCACAAAAGATCGCCCTCACCAATTTCATAATCTTCGATAATTAGTTTTCCATAGCCCGGTAAACGCTCAGCCTGCATAGATTTTAGCGCTCCGTTGCTCAGCATAGTCTCCTGGTTGAGAATAGCACTGACGTGCATTAATCCGCCAGCACGGAAAAAGACCTCCATTGCTGCCAGATTTGAATGACCCCCAGGACCAAAAACGTATACAAGTTTGTCGTTTTTCACTTGGTCTGCAATCATTCGTGCTGCTTGTAGGATGTTCTCGCGCTCTGTTGCACGTATCTCATCAATAATACCAACGACCTGCTTATAGTACAGATCCATTACATTTCCTTCTTGCATAATCATTAACCCCTCTCTGTCATTAAGTTAAACATACGCATTATTTTAATTTGATTAAATTATCAATCGCTTCGTGAATCAACTCCTCGATCTTTGGCGAAAAGCTTCCGGCAAGGGCAAAATAAGTAGTGGAGTCCTTGGGTTCATATCCACCTTCTCCAATTTGTACCGACGTGGGGATGTAACCGATCATACCATTGGCATATCCTACGCAGATAGCGCCGGGACAAATGGTTCTGGCATATGCGGCATAAAACTGTGAAACCTCCGCGTTAAATGTAAACAGGGTTTGTCCGGCAAGAACGACCCTGGTAATTTCCATTGTTTCGTAGGGTCTCAGATCCTTTTCCAGTATTTTTTCAGCCCACTGGCGTGTGGCTTCATCAGATGCCTTCAGCGCATTGTTGACACTGTCTCTATCAAAATTCTGCTCCAATGGCAGCTCTATGGACAATTTAGAAATACCAAGGGCACTTTCCAGCTGTACTCCGTCCTCAACAAGCAGTTCCTTGCAACATTCAAAGAAGTTCTGAGCAAATACCAGCACTCTGGCGTAGTCACATGGTATAAAGCGGTTGCCCAAGACGCTGTTAGGCCGAAGGTCCGCGGTACACCCTTGTAGAAATACAGATAGACTGTTCGGAAACGCTTCATCCAACATTCTTAGCGTTATACCGGGATAATCCGGTTGAATAAAATTTTTATTGGATAGATTTGCGTGGCAGGGATAATGTATCATAGTCCCTTTTAGGCTTTCGTCAAGGCGATAGAAGCCTAATACCGTAAGATGATGGTCTGCGGGTACTGAATAGTTTGGCCACATTTGAATGCCGTTTTCAGTTTGAACGCGTCGGTAGACATTCATATCACATTGAGTACCAAAACGGCGGACAGTAACTTGCTCAACGTTTGACTGAGCCGCTTTTATTGCCTCTATGATCTGATACGTCAGAAAATCCGAGTAAGCGGCATCTCCAGTTTCCAGTAATGGCGTAAAACAATTACCGGTACCAGGTCCGGAATGGTTGTGGGATGCTACAAACAAAACTGAGTTCGACGGCATCCCTAAAGTTTTTTCCAATTCAGTACGGATTCGAGCGATAAAATCAGTGTTCCACCATAAAAGATCGGCGTATACTATCGTCAGCTGTATATTGCTATTATGAAAATGGTGAACTCTGACCCAAATATCCTCTATTACTGCCTCAAAAGCTTCAGTTCTGGTAGCATAGCCACACATTCGAACTGGAGCAGGCGGTGTAATGCACCGTTTTGCGGTGCCAAGCATTAGCATAAGTCATTATCTCCTGTGTTTATTCAGAATTGAAACGACTGGGTATAGACTAAAACCCCAGTTTTCTGTAAGCTCTACAATTTTAATAAAGTTACGCAAAATATGGAATGGATCCTTTACCGGAAGTGCCACCAGCTTTTCTTCGGGCGTACCGTCCCTTTTGCGGATCTGTATCCACTCGCCAAGCTCATGGTTAGGGAAAGTGGCAAATACATAAT
>JAEWQH010000108.1 GCA_023399275.1 Bacillota bacterium | reverse complement strand
CCATCCGTCTTCGCGCGAAGTACACGCTGCTGGAAAACGGACTGATCACCGGGACGGACGGCGGCATGTACGTCTATGGTTCGTTCAGCGGCGGGGAAGGCGCGTTTTATCCCGCACAAAGCAACGGTTCCATGATCCCCGGCGCGCTGCCGACGCAGGAAAAGCTCTCCGTGCCGTCCTACACGCCGGAATCCGTCCCCACTGCGGATGGGGAACGGATGATCGTCACCTACATCGGCACGCAGAGCGTGGTCGTCTATAAGGCGGTGGACGGAGAGTGGACGGAGGAGCGCGTAATGATTTGCTCCACCGGACGCAGCAAGGATCTTACGCCGCGCGGCACGTTCCACCTCGTACGCCAATATCCGTATAAAAAGATGGGACAGGTGCGAGGCGAGAACGTCTATTCGCAGTATGCCAGCCGCATCGTCGGCAGCTATCTGTTTCACTCCGTGCCGATCGGCGGAGACAAGCGCCAGGTTCAGGAGTATGGCAAAAAGCAGATGATCGTAAAGTATTACGAGTCTCTTGGAACCATTGCATCCGGCGGGTGCGTGCGTCTGCGCTGCGTCGACGCGTACTGGATCTATATGAACTGCACCGTTGGTACGGAGATCGTGATTACGGACGACAGCGGGCCAGAGCCGCCCACGCCGCCCGCGCTGATCTACGAGGAACCATATATGGATGCGAGCCACACCTATGGCTGGGACCCGAGCGATCCTGATCCGGAAAACCCGTATCACGCGGTCTACACGCCAGAGTTTGTTCTGGATGGGCCGGTGGTCGACAAATCAAAGGACTGAGTTCCACGACCGGAGGCCGCCTTTCATGGCGGCCTCTTTGCTCGACAAGAACCTGTATTTTTGACGGGATTTGCTCTTTCGGAAAAACCGCAGGGAATCGGCCGCTTGTGCTTGATGCAATCTATCGGCGATAACCATCCAAAGATTTTTGGCACGCAGAGGCCGCCCTTCGAGGCGGGCTCTGTCCGCGTTGAATGGCAAAGAAAAACACAGGACCGAATGATCGATCCTGTGTTTTTGATGGCACCCAGTAGGGGAGTCGAACCCCTGTTCCCGCCGTGAGAGGGCGGTGTCCTAGGCCACTAGACGAACTGAGCGCAACTGCAAGGGATATGATACCGAAATATCCGCTTTCTGTCAATACAATATCGCAACAAAAAAATGAAGATTTTCGATTCGTCCGAATGAACGTTCAATGCGGCTGCGCGCGGGGCGGAAGGGGACGCGATCAAGTCTCGTCGTCACGGTATTCCTCCGAGACATGCCTCGAGTCGCAAAACGGCTTGTTGCCGGACATGCCGCAGCGGCAGAGTACGACGCGGTTGCGCACCTCGTAAACGCTGCCGTCTGCAGATTCGATCGGGATACCGCCCTTGACAAAAATGCCGGCGCTCACGCGCTCCTCGGGGTCCTGTAAGATTGCGATGGCAGGCGAATAGTCCGGCTCATGTACCGTTCCATCCTTCTCCACGGCGGTGAGGCGGCCGGCGGGGCATTCGTTTGCGGCGATGACCGCTTCCGCGTGGTGAAACGCGCTCTCGGAATCTTCGGCGAGTTCCCAGGCGTCTCCACTGTCGCGATGGCAAAAGCGCGCAAAAGCACAGCGCCCGTCGTCCAACAGATCCACGCCGGAGCCTACGATGCGCGCAGCGCGCGTGTTGTAGCCGTTTTTACAGGCGGTTTCCGTGCCGTCGAAGCCGGCGGATACGTGCGCACCGTCGCAAAACGGCGGCGTTTTTGTCTTGCCGCAGCGGCAGAGCGAATAAGTGGCGCGCTGCGGCAAAGTGCGGCCGTCTTCATAAACATAGCCGTCGCCTTTGGGAACGATGATCTTCTCGCTGATCGGCACGCAGCCGGAGACGAGGTATGGCCCGTTTTTGATGATGCGGATACGCGGTTCTTTTTTTTGCATGATGACTGTCTGATTCCATCCTATCGCTTTACAAGGCTATTGATATAGTATGCGGGATTCTCCGTTTTGTAAAGCTTTGCTTCCGGCTGCTCGCACAAAAAAGCACCCGGCGTGCATAGCGTGCCGGGGGCGGGGGATGCGCAGCGAAAGGATTACGCCTCGATAAACTTCAGAAACGCGTCCGCTTGCTTTTTCAGGTAGGGGAGACTGTCGGTCAACTGCAGCTCGCCTGCGTCGCTTGCCTGCGACAGGACGTTTGGTATGGCCAACCTCGGCGCGTTCATCACGGATGCGTTGAGCATGCCAAGCAGCATCGCCAGCAGATCCTGCGCGGTTTGCGTGCCGGCCATAGCGGGCGTTGCGCCGCTGATGGCGATTTTCTTTTTCAGGAGCACCTGGCGCTCTGTCTCGCTCACGGGTCGAGAGAGCCAGTCGATCAGGTTCTTCAGCACGCCGGGATAGGCGTGGTTGTATTCCGGCGTAAAGATCCACACGCCGTCCGCAGCTTTGATCTGCTCGCGCACGCGGCGCACGGCTTCCGGCGCCGGATGCTCGATGTCCTGATTCATCAATGGTACGTCGGCGTACTCGACGATCTCAAACACCGCGCGATCGCCAACGGCTTGCTTTGCAGCCAGCGCAAGCTGACGGTTAAAGGAGTCCTTCCGAAGAGAGCCGACAATTGCGGCGATTCGTTTTTGTTGCATCGTTTTTTCCTCGTTTTTGTTGAATTTAGATGTTCGGGTTACGCTTGATAAACGAGCCGTTTCGGAGTTCTTCAAACGCAAGGTCCAGTTCCTCACGCGTGTTCATTACGATCGGGCCGCCCCATGCGACCGGCTCGTGGAGCGCCTTTCCGGAAAAGAGCATGAAGCGCAGCGTGTGGTCCGGCGGGGCTTCGACGGAGACGCTGTCTCCCGCGCCAAAGAGGACGGCGGTCTTTTCGTGGATAAGGTGCGCGTTGATCACCGCATCGCCCAGGATCAGAAACGCAAATACGGTCTCTTCCGGCTTGGTCGGCAGCGTGATGCGCTCGCCCCCGGGCAGGGAAACATCTAGAATCTCCGCTTGGATGTGGCGCGGCAAAACACCTGTTACGCCGCCGTATCCGCCCGAAAGCACGCGTACGCTCGCGTTGCCCGCCTCGATGACGGGGATGTTTTGCTGCGTAATGCCAAGGTATGCCGGCTCCGCCATCTTCTCTTTCTGCGGGAGATTGAGCCAGAGCTGAAATCCGAGCATGCGATCCGACGCAATCGGCATTTCCTGGTGGAGGATGCCACTGCCGGCGGTCATCCACTGGCTCTCGCCTGCGCGGATGGTTCCCTTGTTGCCGAGGCTGTCCATGTGCTCGATCTCGCCGTTGATAAGATAGGTGATGGTCTCGATGCCGCGGTGCGGATGCCAGGGAAACCCTACTGTATAGTCGTCCGGATCGGTAGAATCGAACGAGTCCAGCATCAGAAACGGGTCGAAGTCGTATACGTCGCGGTTGCCAAGAACGCGAACGAGGGATACGCCCGCGCCGTCCACAGCGCGCTGCCCGCGCACGGTTTTCACGATCTCACGAAGTTTCATACTGATTACACTCCTTGCTCAGATTGGGCCCTGACAGCACGGTTCGTCATGTCTGCTCCGGCGTGAAAAGATAGCTCGTCATGCTCATGGAGCCAAGCAGGCACGCGTCGTTGAACACGCGCAATGCGTCGTGCTCGTCGCACGCGCCGCGCGCATACAGCAGCGGAGAAAAATGATCCGGTGTGGGCACGGCAAGCTCCGCCGGCCGCCCGGCTTGACGATAGTTGGCAACGTCGTCAAATGTACGGCTCGTTACGGCGCGGCGGATGAACGCGTCAAACTCCTCTGCCCAGGGATACCCGTCATCCATGCTCCAGTCCACGAGGGAAAGGTTGTGCACGACGTTGCCGCTGCCGAAAATCAGCACGCCTTCGTCGCGCAGCGGCTTTAGCGTGCGCCCGAGCGCAAGGTGTTCGGCGGGGGAGAGCCGCGCGTTGACGCTCAGTTGCACGATCGGGATGTCCGCGCTCGGATAGACACGGCGCAATACGGACCACGTGCCGTGGTCGATGCCCCAGCCGTTGTCTATCTCGATGCGCTCGCCGATGAGCGCGTGAACGCGGTGCGCCAGCGCAGGCGAGCCGGGCGCGGGATATTTCAAGCGGTACAGTGCTTCTGGAAAGCCGTACATATCGTAGATCATCTCGGGTGCGGCAGAGTCGTTTACCAGCGTTTCGCGCGTAAACCAATGCGCCGAGACAGAGAGAATTGCTTTGGGCACGGGGAACGCGTCTCCGAGCGCCGTCCAGGCGCGGGAAAAGGCGTTGTCTTCTATTGCGTTCATCGGCGAGCCATGGCCGACAAACAAAACGGGCATTTTTTCCATGTTGCATGCACCTTACCCGGGTCCGCCGAGTTGCTTCCGCTGCATCGAGCGAAAATGAGCTTATCTTTCTATAATAGTAGCCTCCGATTGCATACTTGTAAAGTGTGTTTGGCACAATAGAGCACGTTAAAATCCGGTGAATACAAAAACAAGCCGGTGAAAACCGACTTGTTCTTGCTTGGTGCAGGAAACAGGACTTGAACCTGCATGAGTGTGACCTCACACGGACCTGAACCGTGCGCGTCTGCCAATTCCGCCATTCCTGCAGAAAAAGTGGTGGATGGGGATGGATTCGAACCATCGTAGTCTGCGACAACGGATTTACAGTCCGCTCCCTTTGGCCGCTCGGGAACCCATCCACGAAAGTGTGTGGAATCGGCGAATATCACGTTTTCAAAAAGCATTGGAGCTGGTGATGGGACTCGAACCCGCAACCTGCTGATTACAAATCAGCTGCTCTGCCAATTGAGCTACACCAGCCAGCAAGTCTGGTGCCTCAGAGTGGACTTGAACCACCGACACAGGGATTTTCAGTCCCTTGCTCTACCAGCTGAGCTACCGAGGCAAATAAGTGGCGACCCGGAGGGGGCTCGAACCCCTGACCTCCAGCGTGACAGGCTGGCGTACTAACCAACTGTACTACCGGGCCAAATATCGTCATTGCCAAACGGCATGTCAGGCGGGGAGGATGGTGGGCCTTCAGGGACTCGAACCCCGGACCAACCGGTTATGAGCCGGCCGCTCTAACCAACTGAGCTAAAGGCCCAAGCACCTGAAAAAATGGTGACCCCGAGGAGAATCGAACTCCTGTTACCGCCGTGAAAGGGCGGTGTCTTGACCGCTTGACCACGGGGCCACTTCTGGTCGGGGTGAAAGGATTTGAACCTTCGGCCCCATGCTCCCAAAGCACGTGCGCTACCGGACTGCGCTACACCCCGAAGATGGTACGCACCGCTTTTCGCGACTTTCATAATATACAACAAGCACATAAAATTGTCAACACGGAAAACACAAAATTCTTTCATTCCGCCTGCAAAATCATGCTATAATGAAGCGGAGTTGAAATGGAGTATATTATCATGGAGCAGCAATGCACTCTCCGCGTCGGCGTCCAGAGCGGCGCGCGCACATACTATATCGAAACCTTCGGCTGTCAGATGAACGTTCGGGACAGTGAAACCGCGGCGGGATTGCTGGAAACGCAGGGTTTCTTGCCCGCGCAGAGCAAGGAAGAGGCGGATATCATCCTCTACAACACCTGTTGCGTGCGGGATCATGCAGAAAAACGCGTGTTTGGCAACATCGGCGCACTCAAAGAGCGCAAGGATGAAAACCCAAACCTCATCATCGGCGTATTCGGCTGCATGATGCAGCAGCCGGAGGTTGCAGAGAAACTGTATAAACGCTTTCCGTTTGTGAATATCGTATTCGGTACCAACCTGCTTTCCCGGCTGCCCTCGTTTGTTGAGGGCGCAGAGGCCGGTTCGCGAACGCTCGCGGCAGATGCCGACAACATCCAAATCGAGGATGACCTGCCCAGCATCCGCACCGGTAAGGCCAACGCATTTGTCAACATCAACTATGGCTGTGACAACTACTGTACCTACTGCATCGTGCCGTATGTGCGCGGCCGGGAGCGCTCCCGCCAGATGCAGGCGATCGCAAGCGAGGCGCACAGCCTGATTGCAGAAGGCTACAGCGAGATCACGCTCCTGGGCCAAAACGTCAACTCCTATGGCAAAGATCTGCCGGATGCGTCGTTTGCAAAGCTGCTTACGCTCGTTTCCTCGATAGAGGGCTTGGAGCGCATACGCTTTATGACATCCCATCCCAAAGACCTCTCGGACGAGATGATCGAGACGATGGCGCGCCTGCCAAACGTCTGCCGACACGTGCACCTGCCGATGCAGAGCGGGTCAAACGAAATCCTGCGCCGTATGAACCGCAAGTATACGCGCGAGCGATATCTGGATATCGTACGCAAACTGCGCCTTGCGATGCCGGACGTAGAACTGACGACGGATATCATCGTCGGTTTCCCCGGTGAATCGGAGGAGGATTTTGCGCAGACGCTCGATCTGGTAGAGCAAGTCGGGTTCGCCTCTGCCTTTACCTTTAAATACTCTCCACGCCGAGGCACGCAGGCCGCCACGATGGATCAGCAGGTGCCGGACGCCGTCAAGCGCGAGCGGCTGCACCGGCTCAACGAACTGCAGGAGCGAAAATCCCGCGAAAACAACGAAAAATATGTAGGCCGCACCGGGGTGGTACACGTGGAGGACTGCGACACCAAAAACAGCCCCGTCTGCCACGGTAAGTTTTCAAACTTTAAGATGGTCTACTTCCCAGGTTCGCCCGATTTGGTCGGCCGGTATGTGCCGGTAACGGTCGATGGCGTACGCAAAAACTCACTCTACGGAACACCGGAGGATAGAAAGCAATGATCGAACTGGCCAGAGAACTCGGGTTGGCGCTCGCCAACTCTTCTGAATTTATACAAATGAAGCAGGCGCAGGCGGGCTTTGAACAAAACGAAGCCATCGCTGCGCTGATGCGTGAACTCAACGACAAGCGGGACCGGCTCATCGCCATTTTGGCGGATGAAGAAGGGGATAATCTCGAAGCCGTGTCGCTCACCAACGACATCGACCGTCTGGAGGAGCAGCTGCGGGAGAACCCGCTGTATGCTTCGCTCATTGCGGCGCAGAGCGCGTTTTCTTCCGTGCTCACCACGGTCAACGAAGAGATCAACGCCTGCATCGGCGCCGGTGCGACGGGCACGGGTGGCTGCGGTGGAGGTTGCGCAACCTGCGGCGGCTGTAAGCACTGAGTTGGACCGGTAACCAAGGAGGGGTGCATGCCTGCTTCGATGACGCCGATGATGCGGCAGTATCTCGAGTTAAAAGAAAAATATAGTGACTGTCTCCTCTTTTTTCGTCTCGGCGACTTTTACGAGATGTTTTTTGAGGACGCCCAGGCTGCCGCAAAAGAGCTCGATCTCGTGCTCACGGGGCGCGATTGCGGGTTGAGCGAGCGCGCGCCGATGTGCGGCGTCCCGTACCACGCAGTGGACGGCTACGTCGCGAAGCTCATTGAGAAAGGCTACAAGGTCGCTATCTGCGAGCAGATGGAGGATCCGTCCCAGGCGAAGGGGCTGGTAGAGCGGGATGTGATCCGGATCATCACGCCGGGCACGGTCATCGAAGAGCGTATGCTTGAGGAAGGGCAAAACAGCTACATCGCCTCCGTCTCGATGGGCGACAGTGCGATCGGCCTTGCGTACGCAGACGTCTCCACGGGGGAGTTCTACCTGCTGCAGCTGGATGGCCGGCAGCCATCGGTCGCGCTGCTGGACGAGCTCGAGCGTATTCGCCCGCGGGAGATCATCGCCGATCCGTCGCTTTTCTTGCAGCAGTTGCTTTCCCGGCAGATCGCGTCTTCCTATTATCTCGAGCAGTACGGCGCGAACGCATTTCTGCCGGAGAGCGCGCGGGATATCCTGAAGCGTCACTTCAACGTCGGCTCACTCTTGGGCTTTGGCGCGGACGAAGCGCCATACGCCGTGTCCGCCGCAGGCGCGCTGATGCGCTACCTCGACGAAACGCAGAAAAACGCGCTCTCGCATATCCGCGGCATGCGCCTGCTCAACCGCAGCCAGTATATGGTGCTGGACGCGACGACGCGACGAAACCTCGAGCTTACGCAGCCGCTTCGCTTCGGCGGCAGCAAGAAAAACACGCTGATCTACCTGCTGGACCGCGCCAAAACAGGCATGGGCGGCAGAATGCTGCGCGACTGGATCGACCGGCCGCTGCAGTCTGCCGCGGAGATTGAGCGCAGGCTCGACGCGGTCGCCGAACTGAAGGAAAATCTTTCCCTGCGCCGGCAGATGCAGGAGCTGCTGCATGGCATGTATGACATCGAGCGCCTCTGCAGCAAGATCGTCTACGGCTCCGTCAACGCGCGGGACTGCGTGGCGCTCATCCAGACCATAGGCCGCGTGCCGCTCATCAAAGAGGCGCTGCGGGAGAACGCGAGCGCAGCGCTTCACGACATTTCGCAAACGCTCGATGAGATGGAGGACGTGCTCAACCTGCTCCTCGCGGCGATTACGGAGGAGCCGCCTGCCGGGCTGAAGGATGGCGGCTTTATCCGCGCGGGGTACAACGCCGAGGTGGATGAGCTGCGCAGCATTGCCGAGAATTCGCAGGCCTGGTTGGAAAACTTCGAGGCCGCGCAGCGCGAGCGCACAAAGATCAAGTCCCTTCGGGTGAGCTACAATCGCGTATTCGGATACTACATCGAGGTGACCAAGTCGTACCTGGCGCAGGTGCCGTATGAATACGAGCGTAAGCAGACGCTTGCCAACGCCGAGCGATTCATCACGCCGGAGCTCAAGGAGATGGAGCAGAAGATCCTCGGCGCCAAGGATCGGCTTGTCGTGCTGGAAAACGAGCTGTTTTCTAAGATACGCGAGGTGCTGGTGAGCTGCACTGGGCGGTTGCAGCAAAACGGCGCGCTGCTGGCGGAGCTGGACGGATACGTCTCGCTTGCGGACGTTGCGGCCGATAGCGGCTACTGCCGGCCGAGGCTGAATCAGCAGGGGCGCGTGATGATCGTCAACGGCCGTCACCCCGTGATCGAACGCGCGATGAAGGATCCGTTTGTGCCAAACGACGTGCTGCTCAACCGCTCGGACGACCGGCTGCTGATCATCACCGGCCCGAATATGGCAGGCAAGAGCACCTATATGCGCCAGACGGCGCTGATCGTGCTCATGGCGCACATCGGCTCCTTTGTGCCCGCCACCGAAGCGGATATCTCCATCGTAGACCGCATTTTTACGCGCATCGGCGCGAGCGACGACCTCTCTTCCGGCCAGAGCACATTTATGGTAGAGATGAGCGAGGTCGCAAATATTCTTCACAACGCAACGGAGAACAGCCTGTTGATTCTCGACGAGATCGGCCGGGGAACGAGCACATTTGACGGACTGAGCATCGCCTGGTCGGTGTTGGAGCACATCGCGGACGCGAAGAAATGCGGCGCAAAGGCGCTTTTTGCCACGCACTACCACGAGCTGACCGAGCTGGAGGGTAACCTGCCGGGCGTGAAGAACTTCCGCGTAACGGTCCGCGAGATCGGCGAGGATATCGTGTTTCTTCGAAAGATCGTCCGCGGCGGCGCAGACCAGAGCTTCGGCATTCAGGTGGCGCGCCTTGCCGGCCTGCCGGAGGCGGTACTCGCCCGTGCAAAGGAGATATTGCAGAAGCTGGAGTCGGCGGACATCGCTGCAAAGCGCGAGCCCGCGCGGATCGAAACCAGCGTACAGCCCTCGCTGCTCGACGAGAGCGGGGAGGAGAGCGCGCTTCGCATCCTGAAGGAGCTGGATATCGACCATCTCACACCGCTCGAGGCGCTCAACCAGCTCTTTGCGCTGCACGCGATGCTCAAGCACACATAGACCGGAGAAGCTATGCCAAAAGTACACGTTTTACCACCCAGAATTGCAAACCAGATCGCCGCCGGCGAGGTCGTCGAGCGGCCTAGCTCGGTTGTGAAGGAACTGGTTGAAAACGCAATCGACGCGGGCGCGACGGCGATCACCATCGAGATCGAAAACGGCGGATTGGACAGCATCCGCATCACCGACAACGGCAGCGGCATCGCCGACGAGGACAGTGAAACCGTCTTTTTACGGCACGCAACCAGTAAAATCGCCACGGCAAACGACCTCTTTGCCATTCGTTCACTCGGGTTTCGCGGCGAAGCGCTGGCGTCCGTTGCCGCCGTGGCGCGCGTTGCGCTGCAAACGCAGACCGAGGAAGACGAGCTTGGCACGCTGATTCACTACGAGGGCGGCGACTTGGTCGAGCACCGGCGCACGGCCGGCACGCGCGGCACCGTGATCGAGGTAAAAAGCCTCTTTTACAACGTCCCCGCGCGGTTGAAGTTCGTCAAGAGCGCGCGCGCCGAGAGTGCCGCCATCGGCGACTATGCCGCCCGGTTGATCCTCTCCGCGCCGCAGATTGCAGTTCACTATGTCAGCAACGGCAAGAGCGTCTACCGCTCCGCCGGAAACGGCTCGGCGAAGGACGCGCTGCTGTGCGTCTACGGCATAGGCGTCGAACGGCAAATCTGCCCTGTTTCATTTGACGACGGGTATCTGAAGATCACCGGCTTTGTCGGCGTGCCGGATCTTGCGCGCGCCAATCGATCTGGACAGACCTTTTTGCTCAACGGGCGCATCATCCGTTCCGCCGCGTTGAGCAACGCGCTCTCGCGTTCGTTTGACACGCGCGTGCTGATCGGCCGCTTCCCGTTTGCGGTGCTGTACCTTTCCATCGCATATGCCGAGGTGGATGTCAACGTGCACCCGGCGAAGCTGGAGGTGCGCTTTACGGACGAGCAGCGTGTTTCGCGCAGCGTGGTGGTCGCCTGCTCCGAGGCGTTGATCCGCAGCTATGTGCCCACCATCGAGATCCGCCGCGAAGAGCAAAGTGCGTCTGCGCAGCCTGCGCACGAAATGCCGGACGAGGCGCGCCGCGGCGATTTGCGCACGCCGGCGCCCCGCCCGGAAATCACGCTGCGTGAAAGCGGATATACGGGCTTTGCACCGCGCGTATCTTCCTACCGCATGCCGGAGCGCGGGGAAACCGAGATCCAGGAGCCGACGCAGGCGATTTGGAGCAAAGCAGAGGAGCCGCTTTCGGAGCCGTTTCACATCATCGGCTGCGCGTTTGACACCTACTGGTATGTTCAGCAGGGGGAAAATGTCTACTGTATCGACCAGCATGCGGCGCACGAGCGGCTGCTCTACGACGCGCTGATGGCGCGGCGTGCCGCCGTCGTATCGCAGACGCTGTTTTTGCCGGAGGATGTCCGGCTGCTGCCGACGGAGGCGGACATATTTTTTGCCAACAAAGACAAACTGGAGCGCTTTGGCTTTGTCTTTTCAGACGCAGGGGAGACGAGGGTTACGCTGCTTGCCGTTCCGCAGGTGAACGGCGCTGCGCTCAAGGCCGCGTTTTTACACGACGTGCTGGAATTTCTCTCCGGCTCGGAGCAGGCGCGCCCAAACGATTGGTTTCACGACGCGATTGCGCAGTCCGCCTGCAAGCATGCCGTCAAGGGGGGAGAGCGCCTCTCGCACGAGGAAATTCGCCGGCTGCTTGAACAGCTGCATGAGCGGGATACGCTGCTGACCTGCCCGCATGGCCGCCCGGTCGCCGTACGGTTTACAAAAATCGACATCGAAAAGATGTTCAAACGCGTGCAGTGATATGAAGACGCCGCAAGCTGGCCGGCAGAGGATCGCCTGCATCGTCGGCCCTACTGCCTGCCACAAAACCGAACTTGCCATCGAACTTGCAAAGCGAACGGGCGGGGAGATCGTCTCTGCCGACTCCGTGCAGGTCTATATCGGCATGGACATCGGATCCGCCAAGCCGACGCAACAGGAGCGGCAGGGGATTGCGCATCATCTGATCGACTGCCTGCCCATCGACACGTCCGCGTTCTCGGTTGCGATGTTTCGCAATCTTGCGGCGGAGGCGATCGGCGGAATCGCTTCGCGCGGGAACGCGCCGCTCATCGTTGGCGGCAGCGGCTTGTATGTCAACGCGCTGACCTATCCGCTCGGTTTTGCCGTCCCGCGGGACGAAAGCGCGCGTATAAAAGCCTCTGCGGCGTATGACGCAGATCCTGCCGCCGCATTTGAGCGGCTCGGCAGAGTTGATCCGCGCACGGCGGAGCGGCTGCATCCAAACGACAAGAAGCGCATCGTCCGCGCGCTGGAGGTCTTCGACTGCTCCGGCAAACCGCTCTCGGACTTCGGAGCGGATTTTCAAAACAGCGCGGGGGAGCCCGGCACGTTTGAGCCGCTGATGATCGGGCTGACGATGGAACGGGAGCTGCTGTATCGGCGAATCGATCTGCGCGTGGAGCGCATGATCGAGCAGGGCTTGTTGGAAGAGGCAAAAAAAATCTACGAAGCCGGACATGATCCGGATCTGCCTGCGTTGCGCTCGATCGGCTACCGGCAGCTATTCGCCTGCTTCGGCGGCGCATGCACGCTGGATGGGGCCGTTGCGCAGATCAAGCAGGACACGCGGCGCTTTGCAAAGCGGCAGATGACGTGGTTCCGGCGGGATGATCGCATCGCATGGCACGATGTGACGGATTGGGACAGCGCAAAGGATGCGCTGATCGAGCGGCTTGCGGCGCAAACGCGGGCATGGATGAAAGGAACGACCATATGATCGGTATCACAGACCGCGCGAGGGAGACTGTCTGGAGCGCGGAGCGCGCGCTGGAGGCGGTTTTTCGCCGCATAGACGCGGTAGAGATGGCCAACCAGCAGCGCGTTTTGGAAGCTTTTTGGAACGAGCGTGTGAGCGCGCGCCATTTTTCACCAACCACCGGCTATGGCTACGACGACATCGGCAGGGACACGCTCGATCGCGTGTTTGCGCATGCACTGATGGCGCAAAAAGCGCTCGTGCGGCCGCAGTTCGTCAACGGAACGCATGCGATCTTCACCGCGCTTGCCGGCCTCGTAGAGCCGGGGGATACGATCCTCTCCGTCACGGGGGACCCTTACGACACGCTGCTCGAGGCCATCGGCGTGCGCGGGGACGCAAGCAATTCGCTCAAGCGGCTCGGTGTTTCATTTCGCTCCGTTTCGTTGACACAAGCGGGCGCGATCGACTTAGACGCCATCCGGCAGATCGACGCGGTATCGGTCAAGGTCGTCTACGCGCAGCGCTCACGCGGGTATGCCTGGCGCGAAGCGCTGACCATGGCGGATATGAACGCGGCGTTTTTGCGCATCCGCGAGTGGTTCCCCGACGCGGCGATCGTCGTGGACAATTGCTACGGCGAGTTTGTGGAGGCGACGGAGCCGACCGCACAGGGCGCGGATGTGATCGCGGGCTCGCTCATCAAGAACCCAGGCGGCGGACTTGCGCCGACCGGCGGCTATATCGCGGGCAGCGCGGAGCGGATCGACCGGATCGCCGAGCGCATGACTGTGCCTGGTATGGGCGCGGAGGTCGGTTCCTATGCGGGCGACTACCGGCTGTTTTATCAGGGGCTGTTTCTTGCGCCGCATGTCACCGCGCAGTGCGTCAAGGGTGCTGCGCTGTTTTCGCGCGTATTCGAGCAAATGAATCTGCTCACGATGCCGCCTTACGACGCTGCGCGCTCCGATATCATTCAGGCCGTGCGCTTTCCGGATGCGGGGTCGCTCGTGGCGTTTTGCCGCAGTATACAAAAAGCGGCGCCGGTAGACAGCTTTGTCTCGCCGGAGCCGTGGGATATGCCGGGATATGAAGATCAGGTCGTGATGGCGGCGGGTTCGTTTGTGCAGGGCGCAACGACCGAATTGAGCGCAGACGGGCCGATCCGCGCGCCGTACACCGCCTATCTGCAAGGGGCGTTGACCTATGCGCATGCGCGCATTGCAGCGATGCTTGCCTGCGACGAACTGATTCGCCAGGGGTTTTAAAGCTGGCTCGCTATGGCACCCGAAGGAAAATGCGGATCAGTCCTTACGCAATGCGCGGTCAGATCGAGCGAAGCAGGCCGATGACCTTGCCGGAGATCTCGACTTCGTCGAACTCGACATAGATCGGCTCAAACAGCTCGTTTTCCGGCTGCAGGCGAACGCGGTCTTTCTCGCGAAAGAAACGCTTGACCGTTGCGCTTTCGCCGTTGACGCGGGCGACGACGATATCCCCATTGACGCAACTGCAATTGTGGTTGACCACGAGGATGTCCCCGTCGCGGATGCCGGCGTCGCGCATGCTCTCACCGTCTACTCGAAGCATATAGACCTCCTCCGGTTCCTTGCCATGCATGAGCACGTCCGGCAAGGGGAAAGAATCCTCGATATTCTCCGCGGCCAGCATGGGGATGCCTGCCGCTACACGGCCGACGAGCGGAACCGCATAGGGGGTTGGCTTCTCCGAGCGGTCGGGCAACTGGTCGGTATTGATAAACACCGCGCGTTGCTTGGAAGGATCGCGCGTAATCAAGCCGCGTTTTTCGAGATTTCGCAGGTGCGTGTGCACCGTAGCGGTCGACTTAAGACCCACCGCGGCGCAAATCTCCCGCACCGAAGGCGGATAGGCGTGCTCCTCGGTAAACGAGATCATGTAATCGAGTATGACCTGCTGGGGATCGTCTAGCTTTTTCATGGCCGGTCAACAACCTCCGTTTGCGTGGCAACCGCTTGACTTTATCGAGATTTTATCATATACTGCAAAATATTGCAAACGTTTGTTCGGAAGACTGGTGATTTTTTTATGAAGCGCTGCGTTTTACACGCAGAAAAAGTTTGTAACGATTGCGGCGAGTGTGACGACCGCTGTGATCTGGATCCGGACAAGATCTGCGACAACTGTTTTCGTTGCCTGGAGGAGGGTGCGCCTGCATATATGCAGATACCGATCTCCGGCGTTTTTTTAGAGGACGACTGCGTGCAGGAGCCGGAGTGCATGGGCACGGTTGAGTGGGGGGACGGCTTTGTACCGGATCGCAGCGAGGACTGGAATCGCGCGGAGCCAGTCTGCGTAAAAACGCTGCCGATGACCTATGGCGCGCGTGTTCGCCGCGCTCGGCCGAAGCGCTAATCGTCCCTGAGCTTGATCTTCCTTGCAGCGATGCGCTTATGCTCTTCGCTGGAGGCTGCGTAGTGCTTCCGGGTGGTGTTTACATCCTTGTGGCCAAGCACGTCCGCAACCAAATAGATGTCCTCAGTCTCGTGATAGAGCATGGTGCCGTAGGTGCTGCGCAGCTTGTGCGGCGTGATCTTCTTGAGCGGTGAGGCGAGCTTTGCATATTTTTGAACGAGGTTTTCAACGGCGCGCGTGCTGATGCGCCGCATTTGCAGCGAGAGAAAAAACGCATTTTCGTGCCCGGGAAGCGCGGCCTGTTTCTCACGCAGGGCAAAGTAATCCGCCAGCGCACGATGCACCTCGTCCCCAAAGTTTAAGATCTCCTCGCTACCGCCTTTTCGCGTAACGACGAATGCGTTGTTTTCAAAGTCGATATCGGATCGGTCGATGCCGACCAGCTCGCTGATGCGGATGCCCGTACCCAGAAAGAGCGTCAGGATCGCCACATCGCGCAGCTGCGTGCCCACATGATACTGCTTTTGCCGTTCGGTGAGCCCTTCGCCGTTTTCCGCGAGATCCAGTAAGTCAGCCACTTCATTTGGCTCCAGCCGGATGATCGCCTTTTCGTTGAGCTTCGGTATGTCTACCAGCGCGGCTACATTCGCCGGCAGATACTCTTGCTTGTGTAAAAACTTGAAAAACGAGCGCAGGGACGAGAGTTTTCTTGCCTTTGCGCGCTCCTGATTGACCCACTCACGCTCGCCTTTCTGATAATACGACACCTCGTTTAGGTATAGCTCGATATGATATGCCTGTATCTTCTCCAGATCGACCGCGGTGAGGGAGGGGATGTCCCTGCCGGCAAAGAGATCCTCCTGTTGCGCGGCAAACTGGAAGAACCCCCGTAGGTCTACCGCGTAAGCATAGCGCGTAAGTACCGATGTCTGACTGTCTATGGCGCGAAAAAACGAGCCGCAGAGCACCGGAAGCTCGGTCAGCAGCGCGCGGATTTTGAGCGTATAGTCCTTGTTGAGCGCGGCGTGGTAGGAGTTTGCCAATGAGATCGCCTCGAATCAGTCAAAAATCGATACTTCGATTCTATCACAACTATTCGTTAAATACAAGTTTAACGAATAGTTAGTGTAAATAAAACAGCATTATAGGGCTTTTGCCGCAGCAGCCTGCTTGATGGCAAGCCGGGCCAGTTCGTCGCAGCGGTTGTTGTATGGATTGTCGGCGTGGCCCTTGACCTTGACAAATTGATACGTATGTGTGCCGAGCGCGTCGATCAGCGCGCGCCAAAGATCCTGATTCTCCACGTCGCGCTTTGCAGACGTCTTCCAGCCGTTGCGCTGCCAGTTGGCCAGCCACCCGCGTTGAAACGCATTGCAGACATACGCGCTGTCGGTATGGATCGTGAGCGTGCAGGAAAACTTCAGCGCGCGGACAGCCTCTATGACCGCGCGCAGCTCCATGCGGTTATTCGTCGTCTCCGGTTCAAATCCGGAGAGCTCTTTTTTCTGTTCCCGATACATCAGGATCGCGCCCCAGCCGCCCGGACCCGGGTTGCCGGAGCACGCGCCATCCGTATAGATCGTAACCTCGTTCTTCATCTCGATCCATTCCGAATAATATATAATATATTACTTGCTCATTCGTTCTGACTTTTCACGGCAGGCATCGACCGCCGCGATCACCGCGCCGCGCAAGCCTTTTTGCTCGAGCACGGCCACGGCGTCGATCGTCGTTCCGCCCGGAGAGCAGACGCGATCCTTCAACTCGCCCGGATGCACGCCTGTTTCAGAGACCATCATCGCGGCGCCTTTCACCGTTTGCGCGGCGAGCTTAAGCGCGACCGGCCGAGGCAGCCCGGCTTTGACGCCGCCGTCTGCCAGCGCTTCGATGAAGAGGTAGACATATGCGGGCCCGCTGCCGCTGACGGCTGTAACCGCGTCCATGAGCTTCGGTTCGAGCGTGATCACGTCGCCAACCGAGCCAAAAAGCGTCTCCGCAAAGGCGCGCTCCTCTGCGCGCAGCGAATCGCCGGATTCAAAGACGATCATGCCCTCGCCGATCATGGCCGGCGTATTCGGCATCACGCGCAGCACGCGCGCGTCGGCAGGCAGCGCTTTTTTCAGACGCTCCCCTCCCCACCCCGCTGCTATGGAAACGATCGCCTTATCGGAGAAGTGATCAAACTGCTCTGCGAACAAATGTGAACATACGTTCGGCTTTACGGCAACGAGCAGCAGATCGCTCGTCTCGATCAGCGCGGGCAGCGACCCGGCGAGCGTTACGCCAAAGTCGCGCTCCAGCGCGCGGCATTTCTCCGTGTCCGGGTCGTACACCGCGGTTTGACCCGCGCTTGCATACCCGCCGGAGAGGTATCCGCGCAGGATTGCCTCCCCCATGTTCCCCGCGCCGATGACGCCGAGGCGAATCGAATTGGATCGCATATCCATCCTTCTTTCAACCGAGTGTTTTGTTCATTATAGCAGAGTTTCGAGGCGTTCGCGTAGCTTTGCAAGCATTTCCTCCGCGGAGGACAGCTTCGAGCGTTCATCCGCTACAACGTTCTGCGGCGCCTTGGCCAGAAATCCCTCGTTTTGGAGTTTGGCGTTGGCACGCGAGATATCGCCGCCGACGCGCTCAATCTCCTTTTCGATGCGCGCACGCTCCTTTTCGGGGTCGATCAGCGAAGAAAGCGGGATCACCGCCTCGATGCCGCTGCAGACGATATGCACATCGCTTTGGGGGATTTCGCCCGTATTGGTGGAGACGGTTGCGTTCTCCACCCCCGCGAGCTTACTCAAATACCCTGTCATACCGGCGAAAGCGTCCGCGTCCGCCTCGCTCGTCACAAGGCGCGCGCCGATCTTTTGCGCCGGGGGGACCTTCATCTCCGCGCGCAGGTTGCGAATGGAGCGCACCAGCTCCATCATCTGCTCCATGCGCGTGCACTCCGCGCCAAAGCTTGAAAAACGATCATCGACCTGCGGCCAGCTTGAGAGCATGATCGTCGGCTCGTCGGAGAGCTTCGTGAAGATCTCCTCCGTGATGAACGGCATAAACGGATGCAGCAGCTTCAGGCTCGTTTTGAGCACGTGGATCAAAACCGCACTGACGGCGTCCTTCTCCTGCGCGTTTTCACCGTAGAGGCGCGACTTCGCGATCTCGATATACCAGTCGCAGTATTCCGACCAGATGAAGTCGTAGATCTTCTGTGCAGCCATGCCGAGTTCGTAGCCGTCTAGGTTCTTCGTCACCTCGGCAACGATCTCATTCAGGCGACTGAGGATCCACTTGTCGGCAGTCTCCAGCCGATCGTCCGGCGGCAACTCTCCCGCGGTTTCGCTTGCGCCCATCAGAACGAAGCGGGCCGCGTTGTAGACCTTGTTGCAGAAGTTGCGTGCGGCTTCGACCTTTTCCCAGTAAAAGCGCATATCGTTACCCGCGGAGTTACCCGCTAGCAGCGAGAAACGCAGCGAGTCCGCGCCGTGTTTTTCGATGACTTCGAGCGGATCGATGCCGTTGCCGAGCGACTTGCTCATCTTCCTGCCCTGGCTGTCGCGCATGATGCCGTGGACGTAGACCGTTTCAAACGGGCGCTCGTGCATGACCTCGTAGCCAAACACGATCATGCGCGCTACCCAGAAGAAGATGATGTCGTAGCCGGTCACGAGCGTGCTGGTGGGATAGAAAAACCGGAGTTCCTCCGTGTCGTCCGGATAGCCAAGCGTGGAAAACGGCCACATGCCGGAGCTAAACCAGGTATCCAGCACGTCTTCATCCTGCCGCACCGGCGCGCTGCAGTCCGGGCACTTCTCCGGTTTTTCCTCCGAGACGACCATCTTTCCGCAGGCGTCGCAATAGTACGCAGGGATGCGGTGCCCCCACCAGAGCTGGCGGGAGATGCACCAATCGCGGATGTTGTCCATCCAGTTGAAGTACGTCTTTTCAAAGCGCTCCGGCACGAAGCGCACTTCCCCGTTTCGAACGGCTTCGATGGCGGGCGCGGCGAGCGGCTTCATCTCCACAAACCATTGCTTGGAGACGATGGGCTCCACGGTGGAGTGGCAGCGGTAGCAGGTGCCGACGTTGTGCACATACGGTTCGATCTTGACAAGGTTGCCGCTCTGCTTCAGCGCGTCTACGATCGCTTTGCGGCACTCGAAGCGCTCCATACCCTCGAATCTGCCGCCGTTTTCATTGATATAGCCCGCGTCGGTATACACGCGGATCACCGGGAGCCCGTGGCGCAGGCCTACCTCGAAATCGTTCGGATCATGCGCAGGGGTGATCTTCACCGCGCCGGTGCCAAACTCCATCTCGCAGTATGCATCGCCAACGATCGGGATCTCGCGGCCAACGGCGGGGACGATCACGGTCTTGCCGATCAGGTGCTTGTAACGCGGATCTTCGGGATTGACCGCCACGCCCGTGTCGCCGAGCATCGTCTCCGGACGCGTGGTGGCGACGGTGATGGAGTAGCTCTTGTCCGGCGCGTCATAGCGCACATGCCACAGGTGGCTGTGCTGCTCCTCATACTCCACCTCCGCGTCGGAAAGCGCGGTCTTGCAGTCCGGGCACCAGTTGATGATGCGATCGCCACGGTAGATCAGCCCCTTGTTGTAGAGGCTGACAAAAACCTTGGTCACGGCGCGGCTGCAGCCCTCGTCCATAGTGAAGCGCTCGCGCTTCCAGTCGCAGGAGGAGCCAAGGTAGCGCAGCTGCTTGACGATGGTGGAGCCATATTCTTCGCGCCAGGCCCAGGCGCGCTTGAGAAACCCTTCGCGTCCGATATCCTTTTTGGTGAGGCCTTCCTTCGCCATCTGCTCTACGATCTTGACTTCAGTCGCAATCGAGGCATGGTCGGTTCCGGGCATCCAGAGCGTCTCATAGCCGCTCATGCGCTTGTAGCGAATCAGCACATCCTGCAGCGTCTCGTCGATGGCGTGACCCATGTGCAGCCGCCCCGTGATGTTCGGCGGCGGGATGACGATGGTATACGGCGGTTTGCCGGTATTTGGGCGGGCATGGAAATATCCCCGCTCCTCCCAGGTCTTGTAGAGTGTGCTTTCCACGCGCGCGTGGTCGTAGGTTTTCTCCATTTCGGGACGCATGCTGTTCTCTCCCTGCATCAGTATCATTTGTAAAACGCTATAGAAAAACGTCCGCCTCGCCAAAGGACGAAGCGGACGCTCGCGGTACCACCTTTGTTGAATGCAGCCGGCAAATTTGCAGGCGCATTCCTCTCATGCTTCCGTAACGAGGAAGGGACGGGAAACGCTGGCGTTCAACACCTCACGCTTCCGGCTCCGATGCGACCTTCCGCGCCCGCTCTGCAAACCGCCTCTCAGCCTGTGGGCGGTCTCTCTTGTGTGCGGTGAAAGCGCGTACTCCTCATCTTCGCGGCCATTGTTCCTATTGAATCGTTGACGTCAGTCTAGCGGAAACCGGCGGTTTTGTCAAGCGCTATGCGGCGTCCATGAGCAATCCGTCCGCCCAGACGTCCATCCGCTCCGTCACGAGGTCGAAGTTGCCGGGTCCGAGGTCGAGATACGTCGTTAGAAACGCACTCAGGTCAAACTTGTCGCCAAGTTCGTTTTGGATGCTGCGGTAGAGCTGCGCAAGCTGGCAGTAGCCGATCGCGTAGTCGAAGAAATAAT
The DNA here is from genome assembly GCA_023399275.1 of Bacillota bacterium. GTDB lineage: Bacteria > Bacillota > Clostridia > Christensenellales > CAG-138 > UBA7703. The sequence goes on along the minus strand of JAEWQH010000108.1, from coordinate 4,754 downwards.
ACGGCTGGTCGATCACCAGATTGTAATAGATGGATGCGACGTATTCTCCGTCGAAGCCAAGCCCGGAGATGGCGTTTTCAAGCGCCTCGTCCGAATAGCCATAGTAGTTGACCAGTATGCTGATGATCGCGGGGAGAATTGAGTTTGCGATCTGGCCGTATGCAAACTGAAAGCGCACATAGTCCTGATCATACTTCGTCTGGTTCTCCACGGTGAGAAACTCCGCAAACTGCGCCCAGCCCTCCGCGTACCCGCTGAAGTTCGCAGCGCGCTGCATCAGGCCGAGCCGATCCATGCTGCGCTGATAGATGTACTGATACATATGACCCGGATAACCCTCGTGCGCCAGCGTGAGCAGCAGGGTCGAATCCTCGATCGCGGTGTTGATATAGATGATGTTATCCTTCCAGTCGTCCATGGCAGGGATCACGTAGGCCGCTGGCGAAAACTGGTTTTGCAGTTCTTCCGGCACGTCCGTCAACGTCAGGTTATGCTCCGGCAGCTCCGGCAGCAGCGGCGCGATGAGCGACTGCAGATAGTCGAGATCTTCCTGCATATTGCCGCTGGTCACCTGGATTTGCTCGTCGTATATATCGGGATTGGCCTGTGCGATGAGCACAACCTGATAGAGCAGGTAGTTCAGCTCGGCCTTGAGCATCTCAAGCGTCTCCTCCACCGAGAGGTAGTTACACCCGGCAGACTGCATGGAGTATTCGAAGTAGCGCTTCTGCGTCTCGTTGTACGTAGCCGCTTGCTGATAGGTGCGGCAGCTCTTGCGCAGTGCCTCCAGCCCGTCGTAAAACGTTTGGAAGGAGTCGACAAACTCGTTTTGCAGCAGGCTCTCGTTTCTGTCTTTATACGCCTGCGCCTGCTCCAGCGTCAGCTCGCTCAGCGCGTCGATTCCCTCTTCAAACGTAACGTAGAGGAACGACGTGTCTTTTGCGTCTATAATCTGCTGGCAGTCCTCCAGAATCGCATCCAGCGCCGGCTCGGTCATAAACATGCCGAGCTCCGCGCGCTTTTGTTCGTAGGCGAGCACCTGCCCCATATAGCGGGGCATATCCGCCAGCAGCGTGAGGTAGTCTTCGACATCCTGCACGTTTTTCAGCTCAAAGAGCGCAAACGAGAGCGGCATGTTCGAGTGCAGCCCACTGTACTCGGTCAGCGGTTCATAGTAGTATTCGAATTCGTTCTCAGCCGAGATATCCGTCAGAATCTGCTGGAGCACGTCGTAGGAAAACTGTGAATCCGTCTGGATTTGCTCGCGGTTGATGGCGTTGAGCCGCTCGAGAAAAGCGGCGGCTTCGGTGCCCATCCGTGCGGTGTCCTCCTCGGTAAACTCACCGAGCGTCATCGGCACGCTTGCGTGGTCGATATCATAGCTCGCGGGATCATCCACAAACATATGGAAGGAATAACCGTCGGACGTGGCGTACCAGCGGAACACCTCGAGGTCCAGCGCGCGGTAAGCCTGCTCCGCTTCTTCACTTACGGAGAAGGTCGGTTCGGGAGACGGCGTGCTTGCGTCGGCGCTCTCCGGCGATGCAGTTTCCTCGGCCTCGATGGTGATCGGCTTGTCGGTGGTGGTGGTATTATCCGGCAGTTTGCAGCCGGAGAAAGCGCTCATCAGCAGCACGAGCGCCATCAGCAGCGCTATGAGCCGGCCCGGCCGGTACGCGGAAGCGATTTTCTTCATTGGTTACTCCTTCATCGGTTCATTCTGAATCGTGTGTGGTTTGTTCGAGGGCGCGCAGGCGGGCCATCAGGGCGGCGCCATCCTCCGTCTCCCCCGCTTTTTGGAGCGCCTGCAAAAAATAAGCGGGAAGCGGCGCGTAGAAGACCATCTGTTCGCCCGTGCGTGGATGCCGAAACGTCAGGCGATAACCGTGCAGCGCCTGCCCTGCCAGCCCAAATGGAAGCTTTTTGCGGCCGTAGACCGCATCCCCCGTCACAGGATGCTGGATGCTTGCCAGGTGTACGCGTATTTGGTGCGTCCGCCCCGTCTCGAGCTCGACCTGCAGCAGGGTATACTGTCCGTAGCGCGCAACTGCTCGCCAGTGCGTAACGGCCGGCCGCCCGCCGGGAACGATTGCCATGCGCTTCCGATCGACCGGGTGGCGCGCAAGCGGGGCGTCTATCGTACCCCCGTCCTGCGAAATATTGCCATCCACCAACGCGGCGTAGCTGCGATGTGCGCTGTGGTCGCGAAACTGTTCGCTCAGCGCGCGGTGCGCTGCGTCGTTCTTCGCCGCCACGAGCAGGCCGGATGTCATGCGGTCTATGCGGTGGACGATGCCGGGGCGGAGTTCTCCGCCGATGCCGGAAAGATCGCGGATGTGGTATAGGAGCGCGTTGACCAGCGTGCCGCTCTCGTGCCCCGGCGCGGGATGCACCACCATCCCCTGCGGCTTATCCAGCACAAGCAGGTCTTCGTCTTCGTAGAGCACATTCAGCGGGATATCCTCCGGCAAAACATCCGTCTCGACCGGATCGGGATACGTCAGATCGATCAGATCGCCGGCCGCGGTGACGGCGTTTGGCTTGACGGCCTTTCCGTTGAGCAGGATCGATCCATCCCGGATCAATCGCTGCGCCTGCGTGCGCGACAGCTCCGTCTCGGCGGCGACGAGCGCGTCCAGACGGGCGGATACGCCGCAAACGATGCGCTCTTGCTCAGCCATGGCCTTTGCCGTTTTCTTTTGCGGTGCCCTCCTTGGCGGAGGATTCCTTTTTGAACGAAACGCGCTCAAAGAGCGACCGGTCCTTCAAAAACAGGGCATCGACGACCAACAGCACGCAGCCGATACTCAGCGCGCTGTCCGCAATGTTGAACACGGGAAACGAAAAGAGCGGCGTAATATCGAGAAAATCGCGCACATAGGAGAGCAGCAACCGATCGATGAAGTTGCCGACCGCGCCGGAAAAGAGCAGCGCGAGTACGATACGCGAAAAAACGGTGAGCCTTTTGCGAAACCGGATGATAACAAACAGGAGCGCGCCCGCTACGATCAGCGTCATCGGGATAAACAGCCAGCGGAACCCTTCGAGCATTCCCCAGGCCGCGCCTGTGTTATGCACATTTGTAAACTGCAGCAACCCGTTGATGACGGGCACACTGGTGCCGACGGGTGAAAGATACAGCTGCACAAGATATTTGGAAACTTGATCCAGCGCCAGGATTGCGACGATGATGAGCAGTTCGAGCAAGTTGGTGTCCTCCGGTCGATTTGATTCAGTATAGCACGCGATTCAGTCGCCGACAACCGTCCCGCCGGTGGCGGACGGCGCAAACAGATCCGGGTAGAGTGCCGTGTAGTTTTCGTATGCGGTCATGACCTTGTCATAGTAGCGCGCGGTATCCTCAAAAGGGATGCTGGTGAGCGCCCCATCCTGCGAAAAGCGCGGATCGTTGAGCCAGTCTTCCACGCTGCCATGCCCTGCGTTGTAGGCTGCGACAACCTGCATCACGTCCCCGTCGAAGCGCGCGCTGAGAAAGTTGAGATACCAGCAGCCGTATTCGATGCTGGTTGCAGGATCGGTGAGCATATCGAGCGAGTAAGCCAACTCCGGGTCGATCTTGTGCGCGATCCACTCCCCTGTATCCGGCATGATCTGCATCAGCCCGATCGCCCCCGCGCTGCTGACGGCGCTTGGATCGTTGCTGCTTTCGCAGCGCATGATGGCCTGAACGAGATACGGGTCGAGATCGTATTGCGCGGAATACCGCTCGATCAGGTCGACGTACGCAACCGGATAGTTGCGCAGCGCTTTTTGATGCTCCGCCCGCTCATATAGCAAATAACCGCCAAAGGCCGCGGCGCAGAAAAGGAGCAGAATGCCCAGCACGGCGACGGCGGTCTGCATGCCGCTTCGCTTCCGCCTGCCTGAATCGCGCCGCCTCACCCGCCGGACCCTTCGCGTTTCAGGGCGTCGTAGAGCGCGTCTACCTTTGAGAAAAGCTCGGCAACTGTGCCGTTGTTTTCCAGCGTGAAATCCGCGCGCAGACGCCTCTCTTCCTCCGGCATCTGTGCGCGGATGCGCGCGAGGACCTGATCGCGCGAAAGCCCGTCCCGCTCCATCACGCGACGAACGCGGGTTTCCTCCTCACCGGCGAGCACAATACTGCCATCCATCGCGGCGTCCATGCCGCTTTCAAACAGCAGCGGAACGTCGAATACGGCGATCGCGCCCGGCTGCGATGCGAGTTCGCGTTCTGCGCGCTTTAGCAGCGCCTCTATGACATAGGGGTGGATGATGCCGTTGAGCAAGCGCCGTTTTTCTTCGTCCGCAAAGACGATCCGGCCGAGTTTTTTACGGTCGATCACCCCATCCGCTGAGACGATCTGCGGCCCAAATGCAGAGACGACGCGTCCGTAGCAGGCTGCGCCGGGGTCGAGCGCGCGGCGGGAGACGGCGTCCGCCTCGTACACATGCGCGCCAAGCGCGGAAAAGCGCCGCGCAACCGTCGTTTTACCGGAGCCAATGCCGCCGGTGAGCCCTAGCTTGAGGTAATCGCCGCTCCGTTTGATCATTTTGTTTCGTACCAGCTGTGGCCGACCTTTACGTCCGCGTCGAGCGGAACGGAGAGCTTCGCCACCTGCTCCATACATTCATGCACGAGCGAGACGACCTCGTCCGCCTCGTGCTTCGGCACGTCGAAGATCAGCTCGTCGTGAACCTGTAAGATCAGCTTGGTCCTGAGGCCGCGCGCTTTGAGCATCTGGCTGACCTTCACCATGGCGAGCTTGATGATG
>JAEWQH010000044.1 GCA_023399275.1 Bacillota bacterium | reverse complement strand
AAACTCCTCGATGTTCTTGTACTGATCCAGGTTGGCAATCGTCCCGTCCAGACTGCCAAAGAGGATGTCCGGGTAATCGTTGGCCACCGCGATGGTCGCATCCGCCATGTCGCTGAACATCGTGATGATGATCTGATAACCTGCCTCCGCCAGCGTGCGAACCTTCGGTTCAAATTCGCTGACATCGGTCGCTTCCACCACTTTGATGTCGAGGTCGCTGTGCTCCGCCATGTAGGCGTCCAGCCCGGCAACCAGGTTTTGCAGCCACTCTGCCTCGTCGATGCCCATGTCCGTCACAACACCGACCTTCACGCTCTCGTCGGAAGCGCTCGCCTGCTCTGCAGCCGACGGGCTTTCCCCCGTTGTTCCGGCGGCGGGCTGGCAGGCGGCCAAAGCGCCTGCGGCCAGGCCGAGAATGAGAACCATACACAGGATTTTCTTGATGATGTTCACGATGTTTCCCTCCTTTTTATTATCGCAACCGTTATTTACCGGTTTGCATCATGATCTTGCTCTCCGAGCGGGCGCGGTTGACCTGCATCGAGACCTTGCGGATGATCAACGGCACGATCGCCACGACCAGCGCCAGCACATAAGGCAGCATCTTGAGCAGCTGCGCGTTGAACCCCGCCCCGGAGAACTCCAGCACCAGCGCATCCGAAAGCCCGAACATCAGGCATGCAAGCAACGTCCAGATCGGATGGCAGTCGGTCATGATCAGCACGGCCAGCGCCGTATAGCCGCGTCCGTCCGTCATGCCGACGTTGAACATATTCAGCGAAAGCGCGAGCTGCGCGCCCGCCAACCCGCAAAACAGCCCGTTGAGCGCGGAGGCGAAGTAGCGCACGCCTTTTACGCGTATACCCGCGGCCTGCGCCACCGCCTCGTTGCTGCCGACGGAGCGGATGTCCAGCCCGATCCGCGTTTTATACAGCAGGATGTAGATCAGAAACGGAGCGATCAGCCCAAAGTACACAAGGATCGATTTGTCGTTGAGTATGCGCCCTAGATACGGGATGTGCTCAAGCAGCCCGATGTGTATCGTGCTGAGCGAGAGCGTATTGTCCAGAATATAGCGCCCGCTCGCGTCGAAGATGGGGACCAGCAGATACCGCGTCAGCCCGTTTGCTATGGTGATGAACGCGATCGCGCAGATCACCGCGTCCACCTTCAGCTCAAAGACAAACAGCGAATAGATCAGGTTGAGCGCGATGCTGGCCGCCGCCGCGATCAGAATGCCCAGATACACGTTTTGGGTATAGTACGCGCCTACGACCGCCGCGAAGCAGCCGATCAGCGCAAACCCGTCCAGCGCCAGATTGAACACGCCGACCTTCATCACAAACAGCCCGCCGAGCGCAATGAGCAGAACCGGAGCCGTGAGCCGGATGGCAAGGCTCAAAACATTGACAACATCCATCTTTTACACCTCATGATGCCGATTTCGAACAAGCAGGAACTGCAGCAGGTTGATCGTTGCAAACAGCATAACAAAGCCCTTGACGACCAGCACCATTTCCGCCGGGACATCCGTCATGACCGAGAGGTTGACCGCACCGCTCTGCAGTGCGCCCAGCAGCAGCGAGCCGAGCACCATGCCGAGCGGGTTCTGTTTCCCGATCAGCGCGGCGGTCATACCCGAAAAGCCCATGCCGTCGGCGTATGCACGATACATCTTGTGATAGATCCCCATCGTCTCGCCGGCCGCAGCAAGCCCTGCCAGCGCCCCGCCGAGCAGCGAAACGACCAGCACCACGCGGATGGTCTGGATGCCGTTCGCCTTTGCAAACGTCGGGTTATAGCCGACCATGCGCACGCGAAAACCCGGAACGGTGTTGCGCATGATGAGCATATAGGCGATCACGATGCAGACGACCGCCACCACCATCAGCGGCTTCGAAAGCGTCGGCTCGATGTTCAGCGACATCGGGATCGAGGTTCCGCTCGAGGCGATCGGCGTGTAGAGCAGCAGGTACTCCGAAAGCTGCAGTATGATGTAGTTGAGCAGAATCGCCACCACGACCTCGTTGATACCGAGGATGAACTTGAGCAGCGCGGGAATCAGGGACATCACCCCGGCCGCAACGCTTGCACCGAGGATCATCAAAATCGCGGTCAGCCACTGCGGCAGGCCTGCGCAGACCAGCTGCAGCCAGCAGATGGTCAGAACCGCGGCGTACATCTGCCCTTCCTGGCCGATGTTGAAGTAACCGCACCGGTTGCAGAACGCAAACGACATGGCCAGCAGCAGGATCGGCAGCATATAGCGTACGGTGGTCTTGATGCTGTTCAGGCTGCCAAACGCGCCCTTTGCCAGCGCGGCATAAGCCTCCAGCGGGTTTCCGCCGGATATGGTTACGACCAATCCGGACACGATAAACGCGATCGCCACGGCGATGACCGGGTTGATCAGGCTGTAAACCTTCCTGCGTGCAGCGCTTGTCCGCTTCTTCTCGTGTTTCATCCGTTCATCCCTCCACGGCCGCGGCAGAGCCGGTGATGCCGCCCATCATCAGGCCGATCTCCTCCTCCGACGTGCCGGAGACGTTCGTCACCTCGCCGGTGCAGCGTCCCTCGAACATGATCAGCATCCGGTCGCTCAGGCTCATCAGCTCCTCCAGATCCGCAGAAACCAGGATCACCGCCGTGCCCTGCTGCTTTTGCCGCAGCAGGCAGTTGCGCACAAAGTTGATCGCGCCGATATCCAGCCCGCGCGTCGGCTGCGCGGCGAGCAGCAGCTTTGGCCGGCGGCTGATCGCGCGCGCAAGCACGATCTTCTGCAGGTTGCCGCCGGACATGCCGTTGATCATATGCCTCTCCCCGACGCCGCGGATGTCGAATTCCTCCGTCAGGCGCTCGGTCATCTCGCCTACCGCTTTGCGCTTGATCACGCCAAGGCTGCTGTAGGGCTGCCGCGCCTCCAGTCCGCAGAGCAGGTTCTCGTCCAGCGTTGCCTGCAGCGCAAGCCCCGTCGTCATGCGGTCCTCCGAGATATAGCCGAGCCCCGCCTCCATCCGTTTTGCTACACTCGCATGCGTGATGTCGGCGCCGTTGAGTTCGATTTGCCCGCCGGATGCACGATACAGCCCTACGATGAGGTTGACCAGCTCCGTCTGCCCGTTTCCCTCAACGCCGCCGATGCCCAGGATTTCGCCCGCGCGCACATCCATGGAGAAATCGCGCAGCCGCGCCACGCCGCGTCCGTCGATATACCAGAGGTTTCGGATGCTGCAGATGTTCTGCGCAATGGCCGACGCGCGTCTGTTTTGCACAAGCTGCACATCCTGCTTGCCGATCATCGCCCGCGCGATGTCGGTCTCGTCCGCCTCACCGCGGCGGAACGCTGCCGCGACTTCGCCCTTGCGCATGACGGTGATCCGGTCGCCCACCTCTATGACCTCGCGCAGCTTATGCGATATGAAGATGATGCTGGTTCCGTTTGCCTTGAGTTCGTCGATGATGTGAAATAGCTCGTTTGTCTCCTGCGGCGTCAGCACCGCGGTGGGTTCGTCCAGTATCAGCACGCGCGCGCCGAGATACAGGGCCTTGATGATCTCTATCTTCTGCCGCTCTCCGACGCAGAAGCTGCTGATGGGCAGATCCGGCGCGTGCCCCATGTTGAAGCGGCGCATCAGCGCGCGGATCTTCGTCTCGGCCTTCTTGTAGTCGATGAATCCAAACCGCCCCGGCGCCTTGGCCATGACGATGTTCTCCAGAACGGACATGGACTCGATCTGCATGAAGTTCTGGTGCACCATGCCGATGCCGTACTTCATCGCGCCGGCGGTGTTATAGGCGCGCGGCTCTCCGTCGATGCATATCTCCCCCGCGTCCGGCTGATACAGCCCGTAGAGAATCCGCATCAGGGTTGTCTTGCCGGCTCCGTTTTCTCCGACCAGCGCGTGCGTCTCTCCGCTGTAGAGCGCAAAGTCGATGTTGTTGTTGGCCAGTACTGTCGAAAATTCTTTTCGGATTCCTTTCATTTCAACGATTGGAACCATAAGCCGTACGCCTCCGTTCGGTAGATTATTCCGTAAGATCGGCATTCGTATGAATCGGATTTACGCGTTCAGGAGCTCCTGTTCCAAGCGCTCCCAATACAGCGATACCATCGCCGGCGAGATGACGCCAAACTCCGTGATCAGCCCGCGGATCTGATTGGCAGGCGTCAGATCGAAAAACTGGTTGACGACGTCCACGCCGTTGGTCGACTGCAGATCTCCCGGGGAGAGGATTTCGTCGCTGGTGCGCCGCTCCAGAACGATGTTGTAGCCAAAGCGGGTGCGCGTGTCCAGCTTGAATAGCTCGCTGGCGATATAGACCGGCTTCTTGCAGACCTGCGCCAGCTGCGCGATCATGGCCGTCCCCATCTTGTTGGAGACGCTGCCGTCCCAGGCGATGCTGTCCGCGCCCATGATCACGAGCGTCGCTTCCGGCAAAAACTCCCAGATCTCCGCGTCGGTGATGTAAGTGACCGGCACATGGCAACTCTGCAGGATGCGCACAGCCAGGCGGGATTCACGCAGCGGCCTGGACTCCGTGGAGATCACGCGGAATTTCTTCCCGGCCGCCGCCGCTTTTTCAAACACGCTCATGAGCGTGCTGGAGTAGCTGTGCATCATCACCACCGCGCCGTCGTCGATCAGCGCCGCGCCGTATTCACCCAGCGTCTCCACGGCGCGCAGCGACTGCTCGATCACGCGCTCGCTCAGCGCGCAGATCTCGTCCTTCTTGCGCTGCAGCGGCGCGTCTTGCTGCGCACGGAGCAGCTTCTGCACGAGCATGCCGGTGTTGTGGATCGTCGCCATCGTGGGCTTGAGCGCCGCCAGCGCGCTGCCGATCTGCTCGATGCGCGCCTGCAGCGCCTCCCCGGATGGCAGCGGTTCCTGCTCGCATGCAAGCTTATATGCCCACGCCGCCGCACGTCCGAAGGGACTGCCGCCCTTTACGTTCATGTTTCGCACTTCGCTGATGACGTGATCCGCTGAAGAGAATTCGATATCCGATACTTTCATTTCCTGTTCCCTGCCTTATTTCATCATGCCGATTCTGTTGCACGGCACTTGTATTTCTTCGCGCAGCCGCTCTTCGTCCCGCGGTAAAACGCAGACCAGCACCGCGGTGGACGCCCCGGCGGACGTCTCCAGATCGACGGGACAATCCGACCGCCGCTCGAAGAAAAGCCCGGCGACTCGCGCCAGCTCCCCCGCCTCATAGCGGGCGCCCTTCGAGCCGATCGGCAATATCTCATGCACATATGGCAGCCGCGCGAGCTGCTCCACCGTGCCGATCTTCGCAACGTCCGGCGCAAACTCGCTGTATGGCGTATGGATGCCGCTTTGCGGAATGCCGACGCAGACGACCGCGTCCCCGCCGCACGCCTTCCCGATGCGCAGGCGCTCCCGCGACGCAAGGCCGATCACCGTTACGCCGATCCCGGTCTGGGTGGTCCGCATGTTATCCTCGGTGCTGCCGGTCAGCTGCACATGCGCCAGGTTGCTGCGCCGGAGCTCGCTTCGCATCCCTTCGATCAGCCGTGCCCCATAGGGATTCATCTCGACGCAGAGGTTGTTCACAACGACCATCGGCCTGGCGCCGGCGGCAAGCACCTCCATCAGCGGCACCTTCAGCGCGCTGACGGAAACCTCCTCCACGGTGTTTTGATGGGTATCGTTCGCCTTCTCGCCGTTGGATGCGTTGCTGTCGCAGGCGATCACGACCGTCAGTCCGCCCGGCAAGTCGATCAGGGAGAGGTCGCGCAGCTTTTCCGCCGCGACGGCGCCCGTCTCCAGCCGTTCCATGAAGTCCGCATACTCCGACGCCAGTTGATCCCGATCCGGTTCGCGCCGCATACCGCCGCCTCCTTTTCCGCCCGTGAAGCCGGGTTTATGCTATTGCGCCTGCAGCGCGCTGAGTTCCGCCGCGATGTTGGCCGCAAGCTTGGCGTTGTTGTACACCAGGTGAAGATTGGAGGCCAAACTGCCGCCGCCGGTGAGCTCCGTGATGCGCTGCAGCAGAAACGGCGTGATTTTCTTGCCGTGTATGCCGGTGCGTTCGGCCTCCTCCACGGCGCTTTCGATCGCGGCGTTGATCTTGCGAGGATCCATCGAATACTCCGCCGGAATCGGGTTGGCAACGACCATGCCGCCCTCAAGCCCCATCGCCAGCTTGGCCTGAAACGCGCTCGCGATCTCCCGCGGCGTATCCATGCGGTAGTCCACAAAAAAGCCGCTCTCCCGCGTGAAGAACGCGGGAAGCTCCTGCGTTTGGTAGCCGATGACCGGCACGCCCTGCGTCTCGAGATACTCCAGCGTCAGCCCCAGATCCAGAATGGACTTTGCGCCGGCGCACACGACCAGCACCTGCGTGCGGGCCAGTTCCTGCAGGTCCGCGGAGATGTCCATCGTGGTCTGCGCGCCGCGGTGCACGCCGCCGATGCCGCCGGTTGCAAACACGCGGATCCCCGCCATCTGCGCGCCGATCATGGTGGTGGTGACGGTGGTGGCGCCGGTCTTTTTCTGCGAGAGCAGCACCGCAAGATCCCTGCGCGAAGCCTTTGCGACCTGCGCGCCCTCCCGGGCCAGCAGCTCGATCTGCTCGCGCGATGCGCCGACCACGATCTTCCCGTCCAGCAGGCAGACCGTTGCCGGAATCGCGCCGTTGTCCCGCACGATCTGCTCCACCTGCATCGCCATCTCAACGTTTTGCGGATACGGCATGCCGTGCGAGATGATCGTCGACTCCAGCGCGACAAGCGCTTTGTGCTCCGCCAATGCGGTTTTTACTTCTTCCGAAACATACAGATAGGATGGATTTGTCATGGATACTCTCCTCTTTTGCGCAAGTTTATCATCAATTCATTATGTTGTCAATACAAATATACCAGTGCTCAAACCAGGCTGACGCATCGCAGCCCGACATCCTGCGCCAGGCGTTGCAGCACATCCATCTCGCGCGCATTCGGCGGCCTCAGTTGCGAACGAAAGGGTTCTCGCACGCCAAAGGGGCGATATCGAATCAGCCGGTAGGGCACGTCCGCCCGGCCGAGCCGCGCAAGCCTTTGGCTGACGCCGCGAACGGTCTCCATGCTGCCTGAATCACCGCCCGTCACAACCGTTCGAACCTCCGCGAGCTTGCCGGCCGCGGCCAGATAGTCCAGATTTCGCAGAACCGCCTCATTCCCGCGGCCTGTGACGCGCCGGTGCACCACCGGGTCATACGCCTTTACATCCAGCGCGACGCCGTCGCAAACGGCCATCAGCGCCGCATCTTCTTCAAACAGATAGCTCCCGTTCGAATCGATCCAGTTCGTCAGCCCGAGTCCCGCCGTCATCGCGAACAGCTCGCGCACAAAGGCGATCTGCAGCGTGCATTCGCCACCGGAGAGCGTAACGCCTCGTATGAATGGCAGATTTTTTTGAACGCGCGCCCCCGCCTCCTCTGCCGAGAACCACCGCGCCTTCGGCGAACTGCCGTGCGCACAGCGCCGCAGGCAGGCGTCGCAGCCAACGCAGGCGGATTCATTCCAAACGACGCGTCCCGCCTCATGCACAAGCGCGTGCGCCGGGCAGACGCGAATGCAATCCCCGCAATCGTTGCAGACGCGGATCGTCTCGGGGTTGTGGCAGTATGCGCAGGCGAAGTTGCAACCCTGCAGGAAGATCGCCGTTCGGTTGCCCGGCCCGTCCACCACGCTGCTGTCGATGATGCGGTTGACCAGCGCCCGCGTCATACGCTCCTCACGCTTCGCGCATAGGTGCCGCGCTTTTCAACCGTCTCTTCCGATGCACCGACCGCGCCGTTTGTCACCGCACTCCCCGCCTGATACCGCTCCATGTCCGAGCGCTTGATCAGATAGCCCGTCACGCGGACGACGTCGCCTTTCGCAGCATAGGTGGAGATGTAGTGCATTCCAGCCTGAAACGCCCCTTTGAAGACATCCAGCACAGCCTCCGGGTTTTGCTCCGCCGTCTCGTCGAAAGGAAAGATATCCCCAATACCGGACGGAAAGAACGGATGGAACCGCCCCGCCTGCCGCAGATGGTCATACAGCGGCGGTTCGCTGCCGATGGCGATGCGAACGCCGGGCGTCACGCCGTTGTCGCCGCAGGCGCCCACCTGCGCGTGCAGCACAAAGCGATGATCCGTGCATTCGCAATACTTGCTGCGAAACTGGCCCACGCGGCTCTCGATCGCCCGGACGATCTCCAGCCCCAGATCGTCTGCGGCGGCCGTGTGCCCATACCGGTCGGCACAGCCGCGCCGCCGCATCAGCAGGTTGACGCATTCGTTCAGGCCGACGATACCAAATAGCCCCGTAAACCGCTCCCGGTGCAAAAACCCTTCCGTGACCAGATAGTTACTCCGAAAGAACGGCGCCTCCTCGGCAAGATAGCGCACCTTCGCCTCCATGAAAGCGCAGGCGACGTCCACCGCCTCCGGCAGCACGTTGCCGAAGAAATCCGCCTCGTCCGCTGCGGCCTCCGCCGCCCTGCCCAGCCGCAGTCTGGAGAGTGAATACGCCCCGCCTCCTACCAGCAGCCCGTTATAGCAGCTGGCGATGCCGTATCCTTCCCCGACCCGCTCGCGAAAATACGGCGCATACGCAAACGCGGGGTTTGCGCATCTCAACGCGGCGCGTACGCACAGCGCGGCGAAGTCGTCCGGCGTGACCGCCGGATCGTACAGCAGCGTCATGTTCGGCACGGCGTTTTTCAGCTTTGCGCACTCCTCCACCAGCAGCTTCCCGGCGCACGTCGGCGCAGGGCCGATGTTCACATGGCAGAAGCTATCGCTCACCATCCGGTCTATCTGCATCAAAAACCCGCGAATCAGCTTGCGCGCAAGCGCCTCGTCTTCCCCGGCGACAAACGGCTCCAGCAGCCGGTCGAGATGCCCGGCGTACACCGGAAAATGCGTGACGGACGGAGTGTTCATGTAGAACATCATCAGCGCGCCGAGCGCCTCCACCAAGTCCCGAGGCGGGGCCAGGCGAAGATGGTCGCACCCCGTTGCAAAAAAGCGATCGAAATCCGCCAGCAGATACCGCGGCGCATAGGGCGCATGCCCGTCATTGTGATCGCAGAGAATCCCCTTGCTCTCCAGCCGGCGAAATGCGACCATCGGCGCGCCGCGTGGATAATCGCAGAGGTTTTGCGCATATTCCGCCAGCGCAAAGGTCGTCTGCCGCTCCGTCTTGCGCGCGTCGAGCAGAATCTGCCGGATTTGCTGTTGAATCGTTTCAGGCGTCTTCATCTTTCCCGCACCTCGTTTCCTCTCGGCTTAACCATACGGGATTTCCATCCGCGCCGGCAATGCCACTTGACATCGTTTTGCCGTTTTCTTACACTGTGCGCAGGGAGGTGCGGCCAATGGAACTTTCCGATCATCTGCTTGCGCTGCTCGAGACGGCGCTAAAAGGCGGCGCAGGAGACCTCTGCGATACCGCCGCTTCACGCTGCCGGGCGCTTTGCGAGCCGCCTCTGCACCTCAGGCGCGTCCGGCCGGACACATTCGTCGCGCATAGCGGCGACCCGCTCGCGAGCATATACATCCTGCTGTCCGGCAGTTGCCACATCCTCGCCTCCTCCGACGAGGGGAAGAGCTTTGTCACCTACGTCAACAGCGGCTTCCAGATCTTCGGCCTTTCGGAGGCGCTCTGCGAAAAGACGCGCTTCAGCGCGACCATCTCCGCCGTGCAGCCCTGCTGCTTTGCGGTGGTGCCAACGCAGTGCTTTTTGCAGGCGCTTGCGCAAAGCAAGGCGCTCGGCGGGATCGTGCTGCGTTACTTTGCGCGGCTGGTCGAGAACGCGGGTGAAGTGAACTCCTTTCACCTGCTGGCGACCAAGTACGAAAGCCTCCTGCTCTTCCTCCATGCGCAGGGGCAGTCCTCCGGGCTGCCGGTGCAGGTCGCGCTGAGCCGACGCGCCCTTTCGGAGCAGCTCGGCATCAGTCTGCGCACGCTCTTTCGCTATACCGACCGGCTGATTGAGGAGGGCTGCATCCACATCGAAAACGGAAAGATCGCCGTCTCGAAGCGTGAGTATCAAAATCTGCAATCCCGCGCAGAGCAGATCTGCCAAAGGATCAGCGCAGGATAGCGTGTTGCGCCGGCATAAGAAATAAGCCGCCCGTTTCCGCCGGTCGGCTTATGCGTTGTCGCTTGTATCACTTCGCCGCGTTCGCGGCAACGGCAATCGCGTCCCATACGCCGGAAAACGGCGGGGCATAGCCAAAATCCGCAAACCCCAGCTCACCGGTCGTCATCCCGCGGTCGATGGCGACGGCGATGGAATCGATGCGCAGCGCGGTCTCGCGCGCCCCCATCATCTGCGCGCCAAGCAGCACGCGGTCGTCCGCACGGTAGCAGAGCTTGATCTGAATCTCGCAGGCGTTCGGGTAGTAGTGCGGGTGCGAATACGTGTGCACAAGGGCGCTCTTTGCATCCATGCCCGCCGCGCGCGCCTCCGCCTCGGTCAGCCCCGTCTTGGCAAACTCCAGCCCCATGCAGCGCAGCATCATCGTGCCGAGCGCGCGGTCGTAAACCGCGTGCTTGCCGAGCAGCGCATCCCCCGCAAGCCGCCCCTGCTTATTGGCATAGGTGCCCAGCGGCAGGTAGACCGGCTTTTGCAGCAGCGCGTGCCATACGCTGGCGCAGTCTCCCGCGGCGAACACATCCGGCTCGCGCGCACACATCGACGCATCGGTGACAATCGCGCCATTTGGCAGCTTTTCGAGCCCCTCGGCAAAGCTTGTGTTCGGCACGACGCCGGCGGAGACGATCACTACATCCGCGCCGTATTCCCCCTTGTCCGTCACCACGCGCGAGACCTCCGCCCCGCCGGTAAAAGCGGTGACGCGCTCGCCCAGATGTACCTGCGCGCCGTGGCCGGTCAGCTCGTCCCGCGCGGCCTCCGCAAACACCGCATCAAAGCCGGGCAACAGCTGCTGCGCCGCCTCGATGATGCGCAGGCTCTTTACCTTCTGGAGCAGGCAAGCCTCCGCCAGCTCCAGCCCGATGGCCCCGCCGCCGACGATGACGATGTCGCCCCGGCTCCGCTCGATCGCCGCGCGCAGATCCACCGCATCCTGCGGCGTTTTGAGCGGAAAGATGTTTTTCTTATCCGCGCCCGGAACGCTTAGCCGCCGCGCCGAAGCGCCGCTTGCGATCAGCAGACGGTCATAGGCTTCGGCAAACGCCTCGCCCGCGTCCGTTTGCCCATACACCGTCTTTTGCGCAAAGTCGATGCGTTCCGCCGCGCAGCCGATTCGCATGACGATGCCGTTTTTTTCAAAGTCTGCTACGGAGCGGATGCGGACGAGGTCGATATCGTCGTTCAGCCCCGCAACGTAAAACGGCAGTCCGCACGCGCCATAGGACACCTCGTGCGTCTGCTCGAGCACGACGACCTCGCAGTCCGGCTGCCTGCGCTTGATGCGCGACGCCGCGCTCATCCCGGCTGCGTTCGCACCTATGATGAGAATCTTCATCGGATTCAGCCTCCCTCTGTTTGCGCCGAGCGCATGGTCTGTTTGATCCGCTTTTATTCTATCATACCCGCACCGGGCACACAGCAAAAACCCGCGGTTTCACTGGAATTTTTTGATTTGTGTGCTATGCTATAGATAAGGCGCACCACTCACGCGCGCCGGAATCACGGAGGATCCCATCCATGCAATCAAAGCTGCTCAACAACGGCCAGATTCTCACGCTCGTACTCGACGTCGGGGATGAAATCGTCTCCTGCGTGCTGGACGCCGCGCGCAGATACCACATCGCGTCCGGCACGCTCAGCGGCCTCGGCGCGGTCCGCTCCGCCGAGATCGGCCTGTTCGACCCGGCCGACCGGCAATACCACAAAACCACGTTTTCCCAGCCGCTGGAGATCGCCTCGCTCACCGGCAACCTCTCGACCAAGGACGGCGAGCCGTACGCGCACCTGCATATCGTACTCGGAGATGTGCGGGGCAACGCATATGCGGGCCATCTCTCCGCCGCGGTCATCGGCGCGACGGCCGAGATCTTTATCCAGATCTTTCCGGATGCCGTCGAACGCGCGTTTTCCGACGCAATCGGTCTGAACCTGATCGTTCTCTAGCGCCCAGCGGCCTCCCTACAACGCGCTCGCCTCAAATCCCGCCGCGCTTTGCCGGCAGACAAAACGCTCCTGCCGTAGTTGCCTTATCCTACGGCAGGAGGCGTTTTTTCTCGATATCCGTTTTTCGGGGTCGCGTTCCGCTCCACCTTTGGAGATGCTTTTATGCGCTATTGGCCTCCGTTCACGAGCAGCGCCACGTCGTCTTCCGCGGCGTCGATTCCCGCGATGCCGAATCTCTCCACCAGCACCTTTGCCACATTGGGCGAAAGAAAGCCCGGCAGCGTCGGCCCCAGGTGGATATTCCGGATCCCCAACGAGAGCAGCGCCAACAGCACGATGACCGCCTTTTGCTCATACCAGGCGATGTTAAACGCCAGCGGCAGGTCGTTGACGGAGTCCAGCTGAAATGCACCGGCAAGCTTTTGCGCGATGACCACGAGCGAGTAGCTGTCGTTGCACTGCCCCGCGTCCAGCACGCGCGGAATGCCGCCGATGTCCCCAAGCCCGAGCTTGTTGTAGCGGTACTTCGCGCAGCCTGCGGTGAGGATGACGGTATCCTCCGGAAGCTTCTTTGCAAACTCGGTGTAGTACTCGCGGTACTTCATGCGCCCGTCACAGCCGCCCATGACGATGAATTTCCGGATCGCCCCGCTCTTGACCGCGTCTACGATCCGATCCGCGAGGGCGATCACCTGCGCATGCGCAAAGCCGTTTACGATTTCGCCCTGCTCGATCTCCTCCGGTGCGGGCAGCGTCTTGGCCAGGGCGATGACCGCCGAAAAATCCTTCTTGCCGTGCACGTCCGGCTTGATGTGCCTGCAGCCGGGATAGCCCGCCGCACCCGTTGTAAAGATCCGCGCGCGGATCTCCTCGCTCTTGGGCGGCACGATGCAGTTGGTGGTAAAGAGGATCGGGCCGCGGAAGGTCTCAAACTCGGTCAGCTGCTTCCACCATGCATTGCCGTAGTTGCCCACGAAATTGTCGTATTTCTGAAAAGCGGGGTATGCGTGCGCGGGGAGCATCTCACCGTGGGTGTAGACGTCCACGCCCGTCCCGCGCGTCTGCTCGAGCAGCTGCTCAAGATCGACGAGGTCGTGTCCCGAGATGAGGATGGCGGGGTTTTTGCGCACGCCGATGTTGACCTTTGTGATGCGCGGCGTACCGTAGCGCGCCGTGTTGGCCGCGTCCAACAGCGCCATGGTCTTCACGCCGAAGGAGCCCGTCTTGAGCACGAGCGCGGTCAGATCCTCCGCCGAGAGCGCATCATCCAGCAGCGCGGCCAGCGCCTCATAGACAAACGCAGCGATCTCGTCGTCCTTGCTGCCGAGGTTTCGCGCATGCTCCGCATAGGCTGCGAGACCCTTGAGCCCATACATCACAAGCTCGCGCAGGGAGCGGATATCCTCGTTTTCAGTGGCGAGCACACCGACATGCTCCGCCTTTTCGAGCATCTGCGCCGTGCCGGATACGGTGAAGTTCGCCGCGTCGCAGTCATCCACCTTGCAGGGACGCAGGCTGTCGCGCAGCGCAAGCATACGGATGATCTGCCGCTCGATGGCATCCGCGTCGAAGTTGGCGTTGGTGATGGTCATAAACAGGCTCGTAAGCATCTCGCCATTGAGCGTGTCGAGCTTTTTCACATCCAGCTCGTCGTTGACGACGATGGAGGAGATGCCCTTGAGCACGTAGAGCAGCAAGTCCATGCGCTTTGCGACGTCCTCCGTCTTTCCGCATACGCCGCGCACCGTGCAGCCCTTGTTGCCTGCGGTCTCCTGACACTGAAAACAGAACATACCCATACGAAATCCTCCTGCCCCTGCGTCTGCCGCAGGTGTAATTTGGTTGTTTCGGTCGATACGGTCAGTATACTGTTGTTTTGTTCGATTTTCTGTTTGTTTTCCAACGCGTCTGTCTGGTTTAAATTGTTTTTTGATCCGATGCTTATGCTCCTGCCCTTCCGATATCACTATATCCTGCGCCGCAAAAAAACACAATCCCAAGTCAAGACCACCCGTAAAACGGGTGGCCGGTCCGTCAGCAAAGTCCCAAATATCGGGGCTTCCTTGACAGGCTGAGATCAGCCGCCTGAATCGGGCGGCTGATCCTCCGATTTTTTCACTCCACGCCCTAGCGCTCTCCTGCGTCCGGGTTACGGCTGGGGCTGTACGTCGAAGTCCCAATCCTCCAGATCGGAGCGCACCTGCGCAAGAGGAGAATAGTCCGTCACCGGATTGTTGGAGAGAAACAGCCGTGTCAGGCCGGTCAGACCGGCAAGCGGCGCCACATCCGAAATCCCGTTCCATTCCAGATCCAGATAGATCAACCGGTTGAGGCCGCTGAGCGGTGAAACATCCGAAATCCGGTTCCCGCGCAGGGTCAGCGCCTGCAGCCTCGTCAGCCCCGCGAGCGGCGAAAGATCGCTCAGCGCACCGCCGCCGAATATCGAAAGACTCATCAGGTTCGTCAGCCCCGCGAGCGGCGAAACGTCGTCGATCACCAATCCGCCCATCTGAAGCGACTCCAGCCGGGTCAGCCCGGCAAGCGGCGAAAGATCGACCGGCAGCGCGGGGTCTTTTGCGTTTTGAACCGCGTAGCCGAGGCCGAGGTAGGTCAGGTTGGGAAAGTAACGCAGCGCGGATAGGTTATGGATATACGGCTGATCCGGATCCGCGCCCTGCTGCGAAAGCTCCAGCTCCGTCACCTCCAGCGCATCCGCAAGCGTGATATCGCCCTCCGTCTTACCGATCGCCGCGCGCACCCACGCCTCGAGCACATCGTCGTCAAACGCGATCACATCCGTCGGCGCCGGTTCCGCGGCGTCCAGCGCACCGGTTTCGGCGGCAGGCCGCGGCGACGTCTCCATGCATCCAACCGCTCCAAACAAAAGAACAGCCGCCGTCAGGCAGCAAAGAAAACGCTTCATTCTTAAAATCCTCCTGGCACATCTCTCCGGCAAGCGCCGGCCACATTACAAACGAACGTATTATAGCATGGTTGGGATCGCGAAAACGGCCGCCT
The DNA here is from genome assembly GCA_023399275.1 of Bacillota bacterium. Lineage (GTDB taxonomy): Bacteria > Bacillota > Clostridia > Christensenellales > CAG-138 > UBA7703. The sequence goes on along the minus strand of JAEWQH010000044.1, from coordinate 17,568 downwards.
CCCAAAACGTCACAGGGATTTCGCAAAACAGCGACAGCGGCGTATGCCGGAGCGCACGCCGCTGTTTTTCCCTTTGATCAAATGCGTCTTGCTCTATCGCTCTGCGCCGATGATGTCCTTATGCGCCCCCAGCCGGCCGAAAAGCCGGTAGGAGGCAAACCGTTTCTCCCGCGCCCAGGCGGCCTCGTCGATCTCGATTTCGTATCCACCGCAATTATCGACATACCACGCGTGGTATAGCGCATCGGAACCGGAAAACGCGGACATCACCGCCATGATCACCCCGCCGTGCACGGCGACGCCCACGCGCGGTTCGCCGCGGTCGATCGCGTCCGCCACGCAGCCCGCAAACGCCGCCGAAGCACGCGCTGCAAAGCCGGGGATGCCTTCTCCGTTTGGGCAGTCGTCCACGCAGCCGCCTTCGATCCACGCGTTGTAGGCCTCGTCGCGCTCCATCTCCGCCGCCGTGCGCCCCTCAAAGTCGCCAAAGTCCATCTCGCGCAGGTCGTCCACAGTCACGATCCGCGCATTCGGAAAGAAGATCTTCGCGGTCTGCTGCGCGCGCAGCATCGGGCTGGCGTAAACGCGCGGTATCTCCGGATAGTGCGCCTGCGCCTGTGCCTGGGCGATGCCCTGCGGGCTGAGCGGTTCGTCGATCTTGCCGTTGTAGCGGTTTTCGATATTGCAGGCGGTTTTTCCGTGGCGCAGTAAAACGATGGATAGCATATGTGTCCCTCCGGCGGTTGTCCGATCAAAACGCCCGGTCCGTCGCCGCAAAAGCATGGCGGACGGCACGGCGTTCTTTTGATTATACACGACAGCCCCCGCATTTATGTCGCAACCGTGTAAATTTCGCGTGACGTTTCACGCCTGCGCTAGTCCTCCCCGCCTGCTTTCCACTGCTCGAGCAGCCCGCGCATCCAGGCGGATACGTCCATATCATACGCCCGATCCAGATGCGCCGGCGAAAACACCTCGCCGACCGCGCCGTACGCAAGCGTCTTCCCCTTGTCGAGCAGCAGCGCACGGCTGCCGTAAGCACGCGCAAGACTCAGGTCATGCACCACAGAAGCGACCGCGCGCCCGGGCGTTTTGAGCCATTCTGCGATCAATTCAAACACCTGCTTCTGGTATACGAGATCCAGATGGTTCGTCGGCTCGTCCAGCAGCAGCACGCGCGGATTCTGCGCAAAGAGCTGCGCCAAAAACGTCCGCTGCAGTTCTCCACCGGAGAGCGTGAGCACGTTTTGATCGACGATGCGCGTCAGGCCTGTGAGTTCCAGCGCACGGGAAACCGCCGCCTCATCCCCCTCTCCTCCGCCGGAAAACAGACCGGGCGAATAGGCGTATCTTCCGAGCCGCACCACTGAGCCGACCGTGAAACCGTAGCCCATCGTGTGCGTCTGCGCCAGCACGCCCACGAGCCTCGCCAGCTCGTGCGGGCGATAGCGGCGCACGTCCTTTTCCAGCACGCGCACCTCGCCCGTATACGACGCGCCCTGCGAGACCGCATGGATCACCGTGCTCTTGCCCGCGCCGTTCGGGCCGACGATCATGAGCCAGTCTCCCTCGGAAAGCGAGAAGCCAACGCTGTCGACAATCGTCTTTTCGCCGTAGCGCACGCCCAGATTTTTCACGTCGAGCAAGGTCATATCCGCGCCCTCCTCGAACGATAGAAGATCACGATAAACAGGAACGCGCCGATAAAAGAGGTCACTACGCCGATGGGCAGCTCGATCGGGTTGAGCAGCGTGCGCGCCACGAGATCGGCCAGCATAAGAAACACCGCCCCGCCAAAGAGCGACGCAGGCAGCAGACGCTTGTGGTCGGGGCCGACGATCATGCGCACCATATGCGGCGTAACCAGCCCTACGAAGCCGATCGTTCCGCCGATAGACACGCACACGCCGATGAGCGCACTCACCGCTATGAGCAGCGTCAGCTTGACGCGGCGCACCGGCACGCCGATGCTGCGCGCGTTGCTCTCGCTGACGGCAAAGGCGTTGAGCTCGCGTGCATAGCGCAGGATCACGCCGCCGAATACAACGAGCGCAACCAGCAGCACCAGCGCGTTTTGCAGGCTGGCGCCGAGCAGCGAACCCATCGTCCAAAAGGTGATCTGCCGCACGCGGTCGGAGGCAAACGACACGATCAACGCGAGAATGCTCGAAACAAACATGGAATAGATCACGCCGATGAGGATAATTGTATTGGTGGAGAGCGAATAGTCGATTTTGTACGCCAAGGAGAGGATGATCACCAGTGAAAGAAACGCGAATGTCATCGCCAGCACCATCGTCCCCGCAAAGGGCAGGCCCGGCAGCGTGATGCCAAACGCGATGGCGACCACCGCGCCGAGCGACGCGCCGCTGGCTACGCCGAGCGTGCTGCCGTCCGCCAGCGGGTTTTTGAGCAGCCCCTGCATGGCTCCGCCGCTGAGGGAGAGCGCCGCGCCCGTCAGCGCAACGCAGAGCACGCGCGGCAGGCGCACGGAGAGGAGGATGGGAACGGAGATTCCCTCCGGCATCGGCAGTCCGAAGATCGCGTTCCACACGACCCGCAGCGTCTCACCGAGCGGCAGGCTCACACTGCCGACGCAGACGCACAGCGCCATGACCAGCAGCGTGGCAAGCGAAAACAGGAGAAGCTCGCCCAGGCGAAATCCCTCCCGTTTGCCGCTGTATGCGCCGCGCGCGGCGGACGGCAGCTCGCCCTCCGCGCGCGTTTGTTCGCTACGCCGCATTCTCGAGCGTCAGGCTCTCTTTGACGAAGTCAAACAGCGCCTGTGCGCCGTCCGCAATGCGCGGCCCGGGGCGCGAAAGCTCGTTGTTCGGCAGGTTGAGGATGTCGCCGTTCTTCACGGCGGTGACATCCTGCCAGCCTGCGCGCGCAAGGATCTCCTCCACCGGCGTCGGACCCTCGCCATAGTACATGGAGATGGTCACGATGATGTCCGGATTCGCCTGGATCACCTGCTCCTCGGAGATCTCCGCCCAGCCGCTCACGTCCGCAAACACGTTCTTGAGCCCCAGCAGCGTCGCCACTTCGTCCATAAACGTGCCTTTGCCCGCGGTCCAGAGGCCGTATTGCAGCGGAGATACTTCAAAGTAGACGCTCTTGCCTTCCAACTCACCCGCGCGGGCGGCGAGCGCATCGAGCGTGCCCTGCATGCTCGAAACGGCTGCCGAAGCCTCGGTCTCATGCCCCGTGAGCACACCGATCATCGTGATGGCCGTGTATACGCCCGCGATGTCCTGCGCATCCGAAACGACGACCTGGATGCCGGCAGCCTCCAACTGGGCGACCTGTTCCTCGGTCTGCGCCATCGTGCTCATGAGCAGCACCTGCGGCTCCAGCGCGATGATCTGCTCGATGTTGGTCTCCATGCCGGACTGCACGGCGGGCACCTCGAGCACCTCCGCCGGATAGTCGCAGTACTCGCCGCGGCCAACGAGCAGGTCCCCCGCACCGACGGCGTAGAGTATCTCGCAGTCCGCCGCGCTGAGCGCGACCACGCGGGTTGCGGGGTCGCTGAGCGTCACCTCGCGCCCCTTCATGTCGGTTATCGTGAACCCGGCGGGCGCCTCGGTCTCTTCTGCGGCCGGCTCCGCCGCGGGTTCTTCCGTCGCCTCCGCCGCGGGCGCCTCGGTCACCACCGGCTCCGTCGCGGCGGGCGCGCAGGCCGTAACCGCTCCGAGCAGCAGCAGCGCCGCAAGCAGCGCGGCCAGAATTTTCGTGTGTCTCATGTGTTTGATCCCCTTTCGATCTGTGTGTAAATGAATAGAGCTGAGAGGGAAGCAAATGAAAAATGCTCCGCTCTTCGAGGAGAGGGAGCAATGAAAACATCGCGTGCTGTCGGCGCGCCTGATAGCTTCACTCCACCCCAGGAGTATGTCTCATGCGCAAACAGGTCTCCCGGCTTTGCTTCATCCTACTAAGACGCCTTCCCGCGATGCTCTCGCAGTGGCTTTCCGTCCGTTCGTCCGCTTCACGGTTACTGGGGTAGCCCGGAATTTACATCCGTATTCCCTTGGCAAAATCGCTCTTGCCAGCGCCCTCATCGGGCGCAGATGCGCACGCTATTCATTTAGCTATAGTATAGGGTCTCGCGCTCCGCGCGTCAATGGCATACGGCCCGCCGGACGCAGCCGCCGGCGCATCCCGCCAAGTCACGCCCGCCTTGCCGCCACTCGCCGGCTTATCCCGTTTTCGTGAACAAACTTCTCATTTGGGGCGGTTTATGGTACCATGTTACCGGGATGACGGCGGGAGAGAAAAGCGGCAAGACGCGCCGCAGGCTTTCTTCCGTGCAGACGCAGCGCCGCGCAAAGAGGAGGAACGCTTGAATAACCTGTTGCAGTTGAAATACGCAGTCGAGGTGGAGAAGACCGGCTCCATCAGCAAGGCCGCGGAAAACCTCTATATGAATCAGCCAAACCTGAGCAAGGCCATCCGCGAGCTGGAGGACGACCTCGGCATTGCCATCTTCGACCGCACCGCAAAAGGCGTGGTCCCGACCGAGAAAGGCCGCGAGTTTCTGGGCTACGCACGCAGCATCCTCTCGCAGATCGCGGAGATGGAGGCGCTCTATAAGCCCCCCGAGGATAAGAAGACACGCTTCGACCTCTGCGCCCCGCGGGCGAGCTACGTCTCCCAGGCGCTCACCGAGGTGATCCTCTCCCTTGGGCCGGATGCGGATTACAGCATCGACTACCACGAGGCGGGCGCCATGCGCACCGTCAAGCAGGTAGCAAACGGCGTCAACCGCCTCGGGGTGATTCGCTATCAAACCACCTACGAAAGCAACTATCTCAACGCGCTGGCGGAGCGGTCGCTCGTCTACGAGACGGTCTGCGAGTTTGCAGGCTTCGCCACCCTCGGTAAGCGGCACCCGTTGGCAGACCGGCAGACGATCCGTGAAGGCGACCTGGCGGGCTGCACCGAGGTGCTCTACGGGGATGCCTGCATCCCCGCGCTGCCCGTCAATCTCGCGCGCGAGCTCGCTCTGGCCATCGAGGCAAAAAGCACCATCACCGTCTATGAGCGCGCCAGCCAGCTTGAGCTCATCAGCCGGCTGCACACGGCCTATGCCATCGCCTCACCGATGCCGCAGGACGTGCTGGACCGCTTCGGACTCGTGCAGCGGCACGTCGATCTGCCCGGAAACGTGTATCGCGACGTGCTCATCTACCGCGCAGGTTACCACCTCGGCCGCCTGGACCGGCTGCTGCTCGAAAAGCTCCGCGACTCCGCCCAGCGGGTCCTCCCGACCTGAAAACCCATGTTCCGCCGTGGCCCGGCCCGATGCGCGCCGGGCTTTTTGCTGCGTCAAATCCCCGCCATCACCGGCCGACGCATCGGCGAAATATTATATAGATAGTTCTATATCGATATTTATATACTGATATTCCGATCTTCTATCTTCTTCCCGTATCGCTTCTATCGTATTATATGAATAGAAAGAAAGCAGCCGGCGGAACCCATCGCCATTTTCGGACGACGGGCAGGTCGCTAAAATGGAAAATTCGCCGGAAATTGCCCTTTCGTCCGGCTGCCGCGCTCCGCGCAATCAGAGGACCGGCAGCCGGATGATTCCCTCCCAAACCGCATTCGATCCACCGCGATCGAATCCCTTGCAAACCCCGATCCCTACGGGCCGCTCCAGCCTGGTGCTGACGGACCGCAGCGCTCGAAATAAAGAATATAGAGGAAACAAGAGGAGATGCAGACTATGACGAAAACGACAAGCAGAACCCCCATCGACAGCGTGGAAGCCCTCGAGAGCGCGCTCGGACGCCTGCGCGCCGCGCAGAACGCCTACGCCGCATTTACGCAGGAGCAGGTGGATCAGATCTTTCTCGCCGCCGCAACCGCAGCCAACAAAGCCCGCATCCCGCTGGCAAAGCTTGCTGTGGAGGAGACCGGCATGGGCGTGGTCGAGGACAAAGTGATCAAAAACCACTTTGCCTCCGAATATATCTACAACGCTTACCGCGACACGAAGACCTGCGGCGTCATCGAAGCGGACCCCGCCTATGGCTATACGCGCATCGCGGAGCCCATCGGCGTGATCGCGGCCGTTATACCGACCACGAACCCGACCTCGACCGCCATCTTCAAGACGCTGATCGCGCTCAAAACGCGCAACGGCATCCTCATCAGCCCGCACCCGCGCGCGAAGAAGTCCACCATTGAGGCGGCGCGCACCGTGCTGAACGCGGCAGTCGCCGCAGGCGCGCCGGAAGGCATCATCGACTGGGTGGATGCGCCGAGCCTGGAACTGACCAACCTCGCCATGAAGGAAGCGGACCTCATCCTCGCCACGGGCGGCCCCGGCATGGTCAAGAGCGCCTACAGCAGCGGCAAGCCCGCAGTCGGCGTCGGCAGCGGCAACGTGCCCGCCATCATCGACGACTCGGCGGATATCCTCTGCGCGGTCAGCTCGATCATACTGAGCAAGACGTTTGACAACGGCATGATCTGCGCCAGCGAGCAGGCCGTCATCGTGCTCGACTCCATCTACAGCAAGGTGAAGAAGGAGTTTGCCGATCGCGGCTGCTACCTGCTCAAGCCCGACGAGATCGAGAAAGTGCGCAAGACCATCATCATCAACGGCGCGCTCAACGCCAAGATCGTCGGCCAGTCGGCATTCACCATCGCAAAGCTTGCGGGCGTCACCGTGCCCGAAAAGACCAAGATCCTCATCGGCGAGGTCGAGAGCGTCGAGCTCTCCGAGGAGTTTGCGCACGAAAAGCTCTCGCCCGTGCTTGCGATGTACCGCGCCAAGGACTTCGAAGACGCGCTTGCCAAGGCGGAGCGACTGATTGCGGACGGCGGCTACGGCCACACCGCCAGCGTCTACCTCGACGCGGTGACGCAGAAGGAAAAGCTCGCGGCATATACCGGCCGCATGAAGACCTGCCGCGTCCTCGTCAACACCCCGTCCTCCCACGGCGGCATCGGCGACCTGTACAACTTCAAGCTTGCGCCGTCGCTCACGCTCGGCTGCGGCAGCTGGGGCGGCAACTCCGTCTCCGAAAACGTTGGCGTCAAACATCTGCTGAATATCAAGACCGTTGCCGAGAGGAGAGAGAATATGCTCTGGTACCGCACGCCGGATAAGATCTACTTCAAGAAGGGCAGCCTGCCGGTTGCGCTCAGCGAGCTCAAGACCACGCTTGGCAAGAAGCGCGCGTTCCTCGTAACCGACACGTTCCTTTACGAAAACGGCTATACGCGGCCTGTGACGGACAAGCTCGACGAAATGGGCATCGCACACGAGACGTTCTTCAACGTCCTGCCCGACCCTACGCTCGCCAGCGCGCGCGAAGGCGCCAAGCAGATGGCGAACTTCAAGCCGGACGTGATCATCGCCCTCGGCGGCGGCTCCGCCATGGACGCCGCGAAGATCATGTGGGTGCTTTACGAGCATCCCGAAGCGGACTTTCTGGATATGGCGATGCGCTTTGCCGACATCAGAAAGCGCGTCTACACCTTCCCGCACATGGGCGACAAGGCATACTTCATCGCCATCCCGACCACGGCGGGCACAGGCAGCGAGGTCACTCCGTTTGCGGTCATCACGGATGAATCGACCGGCGTGAAATACCCGCTGGCGGACTACGAGCTTATGCCGGATATGGCGATCGTGGATGCCGACATGATGATGAACGCGCCAAGAGGCCTGACGGCGGCCAGCGGCATCGACGCGGTGACGCATAACCTTGAGGCGTACGCCTCCATGCTTGCGACGGACTATACGGACGGCATGGCCCTGCGTTCGCTCAAGATGATCTTCGAGTATCTGCCCCGCGCCTACGACAACGGCCCGAACGATCCCGTCGCGCGTGAAAAGATGGCAAATGCCGCAACCATGGCGGGCATCGCGTTTGCCAACGCATTCCTGGGCGTGTGCCACAGCATGGCGCATAAGCTCGGCGCATTCCATCACCTGCCGCACGGCGTGGCCAACGCGCTGATGATCGACGAGGTCATCCGCTTCAACGCCACGGATGTGCCGGTCAAGATGGGCGCTTTCCCGCAGTATGATCACCCGCACGCACTCGCCCGCTACGCGGAAGTTGCGGAAGCGCTGGGCTGCAAGGGGAAGACCGACGCAGATAAGGTGGAGGCGCTGATCGCCGCGTTGGACGTGCTCAAGGAGCGCGTCGGCATCAAGAAAACCATCCGCGACTACGGCATCGACGAAAAAGACTTCCTTGCCCGCCTGGACGAGATGGTCGAGCAGGCGTTCGACGACCAGTGCACCGGCGCAAACCCGCGCTATCCGCTCATGAGCGAGATCAAGCAAATGTATCTCAACGCCTATTACGGAACGAGCGTGCGCGTATAAACGAAATCTGATACAATGATATCGGGCAGGCATCCCCTGCCCGATATCATACGTTCCTGTTTCGGGTTCTCTCATCTTTCCACTTTCCACGAAATTGCATAGAAAAAGGAGACCGCTATGGATTTGTCAAACGTGATCGCTTCCCGCCCGAATAAGACGGTCTATCGCGACGGCGATACCGTCGTCAAAGTGTTCGATGAAGGCTTTAAGAAGGCGGACGTACTCAACGAGGCCCTCAACCACGCGCGCGTGGAGGAGACCGCGCTGAATGTGCCAAAGCTCTATGGCGTCGGCATGACCGAGGAGTGCAAGTGGTACATCGTCAGCGAATACATCCCCGGGCGCACGCTTGCCGAGCTGATGGCGGAGAACCCCAAGAAGCACGCGGCCTATCTGGAGCAATTCGTCGATCTGCAGCTGTTGACGCATCGGCAGATCTGCCCGCTTTTACCGCGCTTGCGCGATAAGATGGACCGCAAGATCATCCAGACCGAGCTGCCGACGGCGACGAAATACGATCTGCACACGCGCCTGGAATCCATGCCGCGGCACAACAAGCTCTGCCACGGGGACTTCAACCCCACCAACATCATCATCCGCGACGACGGGACCCCGTTTATCCTCGACTGGTCGCACGCCACGCAGGGCAACGCCAGCGCGGACGCGGCGCGCACCTTCCTGCTTTTCTCTCTCGCGGGAGATGAAAAAACCGCGGAAAGCTACCTCAAGCTCTTCTGCGACAAGAGCGGCACGCCCCGCGCCTATGTGCAGAAGTGGATTCCTATCGTCGCCGCCAGCCAGTCCGTCAAGGGCAAGCCGGAGGAGCGCGAGCTGCTCTTCCGCTGGGTGGACGTGGTCGAGTACGACTGAGCCTGCCCGCGCGGGATCTCCCCCTCCCGCATCCCCGACCAGAAGGAGATCGTTATGAGCGAATTGCACCGGGGCGTGCGCAGCGTACGCGAGCTTCCCGTCACTCCGGAAAACACTGCAAAGGCCCTCGGCAGCGGCGGGCTTGCCGTGTTTGCCACGCCGGCCCTGATCGCGCTGATGGAGTACTGCGCGGCCGAAAGCGTTCAGCCATACCTGCCCGCCGACAGCTCCACGGTCGGCACGCGCATCGACATCAAGCACCTGAGCGCGACGCCCGTGGGCCTGACGGTGCGCTGCGAAACGGAGCTGATCGAGATCGACCGGCGGCGGCTCGTCTTCCTCTGCCGCGCGTTTGACGACGCGGGCCTCATCGGCGAAGGCACGCAGGAGCGCTTTGTCGTGGACAACGCCAAGTTTCTGGAGAAGGCGGCGCAGAAGATCAAATAACCCTGTCTTGACACAAAGCCCCGCGGAATGAGTTCCGCGGGGTTGTTTTGCGCACTCCGTTTTCCTCCGCCCGCGCCATCGCGTGTAAAATATAGCCGATTCATGCGGCCGTTCTCAGAAAAACAAGAAGTTTCGCGTTGCCCGGCCCCCGCTAAAGGAGTACAATAGGGAGCGTATAGGGGAGTTTTCATATGCCCAGCAACCTTAGGAGCGAATTCCTTCCCGCGCTCCGCCAAAATCCGTTCGGGAGTCCATATAGAGGCGGTTCCTATCATCCGGGGTGGTATCCTCCCGCATCCCAAGCCCACGCAAATGCAATCATCGGAGGTAATATTATCTATGAAGAACAAACTCGTCGATCCGGGCAAGCGGCCGCGCTGGTCCTGGTACTTTTACGATTTCGGAAACTCCGCCTACGCGTCGGTCATCCTCCTTGCCGTCTACTCTACATACTTCAAAAACGCAGTCGTCGGAGGCGCCGAGGGGACGCACCTGTGGGGCATCTCCGTCGGCATCGCCGCGGTGCTCGTCGCCGTGATCTCCCCCATCCTCGGCACCATCGCGGATTACTCCAAATCCAAAAAAGTGTTCCTCATGGCGTTCACCGCGCTCTCGGTCGTGTTCACCGCCATGCTCTTCTTCGTGCGCGAAGGGGACGTATTCACCGGCATGCTCTACTTCATCCTCGCGGAGATCGGCTACCGCGGCGCGCAGGTGTTTTACGACGCGCTGCTCACCTCCGTCTCCACGCCGGAGAACATCGGCTCCGTCTCCGGCAAGGGGTGGGCGGTCGGCATGCTCGGCGGCATCGTCGCGCTGATCTGCGTGCTTGTGCCCATCCAGCTCATCAAAAACTTCCTCACGCCGATCGCGTTTCTGATCACCGCGGCGTTCTACCTGCTCTCCTCGATCCCGACGCTGCTCTGGGTCAAGGAGGTTGACGAAGCTTCCGGCGAAAAACCCGAGCAGGGCAATATCCGCGTCGCGTTCTCACGCCTTGCCGCCACCTTCCGCTCCATCCGAAGCTACAAGGAGTTCATCAAGTACACCGTCGCCTTCCTCGTCTACAACGACGGCATCATGATGCTGATGGACTTCGCGGCCATCATCGGCGCTACGCTGTTTGGCATGACGCAGATTCAGCTCATCCTCTTCGTCATTGTCATACAGGTCTCCGGCGCGGCCGGCGCGCTGCTCTTTGGGAAACTCTCCGATCGCCTCAGCAGCAAGGATTCCGTGCTGATCTCGCTTTTGATACTGATTGTTTGCATCGTCGCGCTGTTCTTTGTGGAAAACATTGTCTGGTTCTTCGTGGTCGGCTTCTTTTCGGGGTTCTCGCTCTCCGGCGCGCAGGCGGTCAGCCGATCGATGGTCAGCCAGCTCGCACCTGCCGAAAAGACCGCGGAGTTCTACGGCTTCCTCTCGGTCGCAGGGCGCACCTCCACATTCATCGGGCCGCTGGTATTCGGTACCCTGTCGTATCAGATGAACAACTGGTATCTCAACCACGGCTTCGACGCCGTCTCTGCCGAGCACAACGGACTGTATTGGGCCATCGGCTCTATTCTGCTCTTTCTCATCGTAGGCACCGTACTGCTTTTGCTGGTCAAACGCGTAACGGCAAAGAATCCCCTGCGCTACGGATCCGCAAAGTAGCACCCGCACAACGCACAAAAAGCTTCCGGACCCAACGCTCCGGAAGCTTTTTTGATGCACCGTCTCTTCAGGCTCGCTGTGCCAGCAGGCGCAGCGCCTCAAGGTATCCTTCCAGTCCCCGGCCTTTGATGCTGGCGATGCAGGCCGCGCGGATGTAGGAGATGCGGCGAAATTCCTCCCGTGCGTCCGGGTCGGAGATGTGCACCTCCACGGCAGGTACGTCGACTGCTTTGAGCGCATCGAGCAGCGCGATGCTGGTGTGCGTATATGCGCCGGGATTGATCACGATGCCGTCCGCCGTTTGGTACGCGCTCTGGATCGCATCCACCAGCGCCCCCTCGTGGTTGCTCTGCACAAACGCGGTCTCTATGCCGAGCCGCTCCGCCTCCGCACGGATCATCTCCACCAAATCCCGATAGGTGCGCCTGCCGTAGATGGCCGGCTCGCGCAGGCCGAGCAGGTTCAGGTTCGGCCCGTTGATGACGAGTATCTTCACGCTGTGTTCCTCCGCTTATCTTGCGCTCAGTCGGTGTGCTCGCAAAAATCATTCCAGATCCGCGCCGCCGCGTCCTCCGGCGCCGCGTCGTTTTCGACCGCGCAGTCGCGAAAGCGCGCGTAGCAGGGCGCGCGCTCCTGTAGAATCGTCCTAAGATCGGCATGCATCGAAAGCGGCCGGCCCTCGCGCGGCAGAAGCGACAGTGCGCGCTCGAGCTGGTAGATACGCCCGTTTTGTCGCAGCGGCGAAAGGTTTTGCTCATCCTTGACGACGCCGCCGCCGGTTACGAGGATCAGCCCGCTCTCCTTGCCCCAGCGCCGAACCTGCTCGCGCTCCAGCGCGCGGAAGGCCGTCTCACCCGCCTCCGCAAAAATCTGCGGGATCGACCGGCCTGCCGCCAGCACGACCTGCTCGTCCAGATCCACCGCCCGGCGCCCCGTCAGCGCCGACAACGCCGCGCCAACGGTGGATTTCCCGCTGCCCGGCATGCCGATGAGCACGATGTTCTGCGTTGCCTGCCGCAGCTGCCTGAGCACGCGGTCACTCTCCCCGTCCGCAATCGCCCCGCCAAAGAAGAGCTCCTCTGCGGCTTTCGCTTGCGCGGTGAGCATGCTCAGCCCATCCGCGCACAGAATCCCCAGTTCCTCCGCGCGAAAGAGCAGCGCGGTTCTGCGCGGGTTATACACCAGCTCCAGCACACCCTCGCACGCGGGAAACAGCGCGGGATCGGCGGAGAGCCCGCCCGTGTGCGGATACATGCCAACAGGCGTTGCGTTGACAAGAATCTGCGCGTCCGAGTGACGGCTCAGGTTTTCATAGTTGTTTTCCCCGCGGCGTGAAACGACGGCGATCTCCCGCGCGCCGCCCGTCTTTGCAACGTGCTGCACGCTCTGCGACGCGCCGCCGCTGCCGAGGACGACGACCTTTTTGCCCGAGAACGATATCCCCGCGCGCGCCGCCATCTGCCGAAGGCCATATACATCGGTATTGTAGCCCCTGAGCCGGCCGTTTGCGGCGCGGACGATCGTGTTGACGCTGCCGGTCTGCCGCGCGGTCTCATCCAGCTCGTCGCAGTGCGCGGCCGCATCCCGCTTATAGGGAATCGTCACGTTCAGCCCGCCCAAGTCGCTGCGCGAAAGGAACGCCCCCAGCGCATCCGGCTCCAGCTCATAGAGCGCATAGGCGTCGTTTCCAAGCGCGCGGTGGATCTGCACGGAGTAGCTGTGCCTCAGCGTCCGCCCGATGAGCCCGTAGATGCGCGCGGCCATGGCTCAAACCACCGAGTAGTTGCCGAGGAACGCGAAGTTCTCACTGGCGCGCTCCAGTTCCTCGAGCATGGGCAGCACGCCCCGCTCGCGCACGGAAGCATCCAGGTCGAAGAAAAAGATAAATTCAAAATTACGTCCGGTCACGGGGCAGCTCTCGATCTTGCTCGTGTTCACGCCGTAGGCCGATATCTTGGTGAGGATGCCATTGAGTGCGCCCGGCTCGTTCTTGCAGTCCAAAATCAGGCTGATCTTGTTGGAGCCTGCGTAGATGATCGGGTTTTTCGCGATGCAGATAAAGCGCGTATAATTGTTGTCGCTGTCCTGCACATCGTCCTTGAGCACGCTTAGACCGTAGAGCTCGGCGCAGGCATGCGAGCAAATCGCAGCGGCGCCGGGGTTATCTCCCTCGGCAACCATCTTCGCCGCAAGCGCCGTATTGGCGCAGGGGACGACCTTCGCCTTGCCATTGAGGCCGGCAAGATAGCGGCTGCACTGGCCGATGGCCTGCTCGTGCGAGTAGACCTCCGTGATGTCCGCCAGCTTCGTGCCGGGCTTTGCCATCAACTCGTGGCGGATATGCAGCGTCGTACCGCGTACGATGGAGAAGCGCTTGTGCTGCAGCAGCTCGTAGACCATGCGCACTGAGCCGTTGGTGCTGTTTTCGATAGGCAGCACGCCAAACTGGCACAGGCCCGACTCCACTGCGTCAAACACCGCCTCAAAGCTCTTGACATACATGATGTTGCCGCGCGGCAGGAGCTTGTCGCACGCCGCCTGGGAGTTTGCGCCCTCTACGCCCTGACATGCGACCGTGCCCGCGCGCGGAAACGCGATCTCCGGCGCGGCCAGCGCACCTTCGATGAGCGCGCGCACGCGCGACGGCGGCGAGTAGAGCTCCGACTGGCGTGCTTTATTGAGCTCGATCAGCGTGGAAAAAAGCTGGTAGGCATACGGTTCCATCTCCTCCGCCTCGGCCTGCACGCGCGCTAGGATCTCCCGCTCGCGCGCCTTGTTGAGCACGGGCAGGTTGTGCTCGCGCTTGTAGGCCGCCATCTGGTCGCCAAGGCGCATCCGCTGCAAAAACAGGCGGAGTATCTGCTCATCGACATCGTCGAACTGCTTGCGAATCTGTGCTACATCCATTTTTTCTGATCCTCCAATACATAATCGAGCAGAACGAGTGCCGTCACCGCCTCAACCACCGGCACCGCGCGGTGCGCGATGCAGGGATCGTGGCGTCCGTGTACGATGAGTTCCGCATTTTCGTGTCGGGAAAGGCTTACCGTTCTCTGCGGCTTCGCGATGGAAGGCGTCGGCTTCACCGCCGCGCGCAGCACGATGGGCTGTCCGGTCGTAATGCCACCGAGGATGCCGCCCGCATGGTTGGTTTCGGTCGTGATCGCGCCGTCTTCGCCGATCAAAAAGGGATCGTTGTGCCCGCTGCCGCGCATGCCCGCCGCGGCAAACCCGGCACCAAACTCCAGCCCCTTGACGGCCGGGATGCCAAAGATGGCTGCCGAGAGCCGGTTTTCTACGCCGTCGAACATCGGGCTGCCGATGCCCGCAGGCACGCCGATCGCCGCGCACTCGATCACGCCGCCGACGGAGTCCCCCTCGCGTGAGGCGGCAAGGATCGCCTCCTGCATCGCCAATCCGCGCGCGTCGTCGATCACGGGGAAGTCCTTGCGCGCCACCGCGTCGAAGTGCTCCCGTGCAGGCAGCCGCGCAAACGCCTCGTCCGCCACGCCGGCGGCCGCAAGCAGGTGCGCGCCGACAAATATGCCCCTGTGCGCGAGAATCTGCCTGGCGATACCGCCCGCGATACAGAGCGGCGCGGTGAGCCTGCCCGAGAAATGCCCGCCCCCGCGCATATCCGCTTCGCCGCCCCACTTGAGAAAAGCGGTGTAGTCCGCGTGCCCGGGGCGGGGTTTATCAAGCAGCTCCGCGTAGTCGCGCGGGCGCGCATCGTGGTTTTCGATGATGGCGCACAGCGGGCTTCCGGTGGTCTTCCCCTCCAGCAGGCCCGAGAGAAATATCGGCCGATCCGGCTCATTTCGCGCCGTAGAGAGCGCGCTTTTGCCCGGCCTTCTGCGCGCAAGAAACGCCTCCAGCGCAGGCAGGTCGATCGCCTCCCCGGCCGGCAGGTTTTGCATCGTAACGCCGATGGCACGCCCATGCGACTCCCCAAATACGCCGATGCGCAGTGTTTTTCCAAATTCAGACGACATCCGCCCGTCCCCCCAATCGATTGAAATCCGCAAAGAATGCGGGGTAAGATTTGCCGACCGCTTCCGCCCCGTGGATGCGCACATCGCCCGCGCAGCGAATCGAAGCGATCGCCGCCGCCATGGCGATGCGGTGGTCGCACCAGCTCTCCGCCGCGCCGCCCGCAAGGCGGCTGCCCGTAACCACGAGCGCATCCGGCAGCTCCTCGACCTCGCCGCCGAGCGCGCGGAGCATGGCCGCCGTCGACTTGAGCCGGTCGCTCTCCTTGAGCCGCAGCCGCGCGGCGTTGATCAGCCGCGTCTGCCCCGCCGCGCACGCGCCGAGCACGGCGAGCACGGGCAGCAGATCCGGCGTTTCGCCTACGTCTATGGTACAGCCGTTGAGTGCGGCGGGCGAGACGCTCACGCGATCCCTCTGGGCGTTCACGCGCGCGCCGAATCCACGTAGCGCATCCAGAATCGCCCTATCGCCCTGCGGCGAGGCAAGATCCAGCCCCGTCACGGTGACAGGCGTGCCCAGCGCGCCCGCCGCGAGGAAGAACGCGGCGTTCGACCAGTCCCCGTCCACACGCAGCGCGCCGGGCGAAGCGGGTGTCTGCCTGCCGGGAACGGCATAGCGCTGGCCAGCCGGATCGATGCGTATCCCGAAGCGGCGCAGCGCGTGGAGCGTAATCTGCACATACGCGGCGGATTCCAGCCGCGTGGTGAGCGCGATCTGGCTGTCTTCCTCCACCAGCGGCAGCGCGAGCAGCAGCCCCGTGAGGTACTGTGAACTGACGTTGCCGGGCAGGGTGAACATCCCGCCCGTGAGTCGCCCGCGTGTGGCAAACGGCAGCTTTTCCGCAGAGAAGGAGACGCCGTGCTCGCGCAACGCCTCCATCAGCGCACCGACGGGGCGCTCCGGCAGCCGTCCCTGACCGGCAAAGCGCGCGCTGTCACACAACGCTGCCACGACGGGCAGCAGAAAGCGAAAGGTCGAGCCGCTCTCGCCGCAGTCGAGTAGCGGGTTTTTTGCCGCGCGCCCGATGCCGCATACGCACACACCGTCCGCCAGAGGCTCGATCCGTGCGCCGAGCGCGCGCAGGCAACCGATCGTCGCGTCGATATCCTCCGAGCTGCGCTCCATCAAAAGGCGCGTTTCGCCCCGGCTCAGCGCCGCGAGGATGAGAAGCCGGTGTGCATCCGACTTGGACGCGATGGCGGGTATGCTGCCGCCGAGCGGTGCGGGTGCAATCGCGGCGATCATGCGCTCTCCTCCATCCCGGCGCGAAACACCCCGCCAAGCTGCTCCACCGGCAGTTCCATCAGCGCGCACGCGCCGATCCTGCGCGGCACAACGAGCGTGATGCGCTCCGCCGCGCACTTTTTATCCGAAAGCGCAGCCTGCGCCAGTGCTTCGGGTGAAAACGCTGTGCGGATCGGCAGCCCGTTTTTTTGCAGCGCCGCTTCGATCCGCTCCGCGATCGCTTCCTCCGTCCAGCCGCGCCTTTCCGCCGCGCGCGCGATCATCGCCAGTCCGATGGCGACCGCATGCCCGTGCGGCACTGAAAAATCGCTGCAGTGCTCGATGGCGTGGCCCGCCGTATGGCCGAGATTGAGCAGCTTGCGCATCCCCGTCTCCATCTCGTCCGCCTCCACGATGCGCGCCTTATACGAGACGCACCGCGCGACGACGTCGGCGAGGTCACCGCGCACATCGCCGGCTTCAAGCAGCGAAAAGAGCGCTTCATCGCCGAGGACGCCGGTCTTGATCGCCTCCGCGGCACCGCTGGCAAATTCGCCCGGCGGGAGCGTGTCAAACGTATCCGTATCGCAGAGCACCAGCGACGGCTGGTGAAACAGCCCCGCCAGATTCTTCCCCGCCGAAAGATCGACCGCCGTCTTGCCGCCGACGGAGGCATCCACCGCCGCGAGCAGCGTAGTCGGGATCTGCGCATACCGCACGCCGCGCAGGTAGCACCCCGCCGCGAAGCCCGCCATATCGCCCGTAACCCCGCCGCCGAGCGCGACGACGGCATCGCCGCGCGTCAGCCTCTGCCCGGCAAAAAACTCCAGCATATCCGCAAGCGTATTCATGCGCTTGTGCGCCTCTCCCGCGGGAAATGCAAAGTGGCACGCATCCAGCCCGGCCTCGCCGAGGCTTTGCAGCAGCGCCGGAAGATACAGCCGCGCAACGTTGTCATCCGTCACCACAGCAAGGCGGCATTCACCCAGCGCGGCGCGCAGCAGCCGGCCGCTCTCTTGCAGCAGGCC
>JAEWQH010000039.1 GCA_023399275.1 Bacillota bacterium | reverse complement strand
CTCCAGCACATCCTGTATATCATCGCGGTCGAAGGGCTTGAATACCATGTAATCCGCCTTGATCTGAAACGCCTCCACCGCAAAGCGCGGGTGCGCAGTGATGAAGACGATGATGATATCCCGCCGGATCTCACGCAGACGCATGGCCAGCTCGATGCCGGTCAGGCCGGGCATGTCGATATCCAGCATGGCGAACTCCACCTCGTGCGTGCTTGCGTAGGAGATCGCCTCCTGCGGAGCGGTGAACCGCCCGACGATCTCGATCTCCGGCATGCCCGCGCACTTGAGCTCCAGCAGTTGCATATCCAGCGCCATATCGTCTACCAGTATCGTCTTCATGTCGCCTCCTGTTTCAACTCTCCTGCATGGGCCGCAGGTTCCTTGGCGAGACCGCCGGCATAGGTCAGCCAAACGGTGGTGCCGCGGCCCGGCTCGCTCTCGACCCGGACGGAGCAACCGGGGTATTGTTCCATGCGGGTGCGGATGTTCTGTATGCCGACCGAGTGCGCGTCCGCCTCCTTGCCCGGCACATAGCCAACGCCGTCGTCGCTGACCGAGACCACGTAATTCGCTCCCTCCCGGCGCAGGCGGACACGCACCGTGCCCCCCCCGACCTTCGGCTTGATGCCATGGATGATGGCGTTCTCCACCACGGGCTGGATCGTCAGCACCGGGATGAGAAAATCCGCGTCAAATACATCGTACTCCACGCTGAGCCGGCCTTGCAGCTGAATCATATTGATCTGCGCGTAAGCGCGCACGGTGCGCAGCTCCTCACGAAACGGCACCAGCCCGTTTTCCGCGCTTACGCTGTCCACCTTGAAGCGCAAAAAGCGCGAAAAGTCCTCCGTCATCTGATAGGCAGCGTCGGGATCCAGCACGATGAGCGCCTGGATGGCGTTGAGCGTGTGATAGAAGAAGTGGGAGCTGATCTGCGCCAGCAGCACGTTTGTGCGGTCGTACTCCAGCTGCTTTTGCAGCGAAACGATGCGTGCCTCGGCCGCCTCCTTTTCCATGCGGCGAATGGTGCCGGTGCTGACCACGCCGGTGGCGACGGAGAAGCTCAACAGCAGGCTCACCAATGCAGAGTAGATCACGCTGTCGTTGGTGTACCACGGCTGCACGGGCGAAACCGTCACATGCCACTCCGAGTTGTAGATCGGAAACGCGTAGTCGAACGCACGGCTGGCGATGCCCTCGCCGCTCTTGACGATGGTCTGCTCAATGCCAGTATCCGGGTTGATGCGCCAGATGCGGCAGGCAAACCCCTGCGCAGCGACGCTCTCCGGCATCGTCAGCCCGCCAAGCGCCTCGGGATAGTTGAGCGTAACGGAGACGATGCCCCAAAACACCCCGTCGAGATAGACCGGCAGGCGCCCTGCGATACCGAGCCCGCCCTGCACAAGCGTAAACGGCCCTGCCATGATCATCGTACCGCGCTCGATGGCGGTTTGCGCCTCTTTATCCCCCGCCTTTGCGCCCGTGAGGTCATGCCCCAGTACATCCTCATTCCCTTTGAGCGGGTAGACTTCGCTGACGACGCCGCCCGGCGCGAGCAGCACGTTTCGCACGGAGCTGTCGGTCACCAGCAGCCGCGCCACGCGCTCAAAGCCCTCCGTACCGCCTTCGTTTTGCACCACGAACGCCTCGAGCGTCTTCGCCTTGCTCAGCTGGGCGGAGAGCACCTCGTATGCCTGCGCACCGACAGACCCCGCGATGAACCGCATCTGATCATCCTCTCGCGTGCGTCTGCCGTACTCGATATAGGCGCTGAGTGCGATGCAGAGTGCAAGCGTGACAAAAAACGCGCCTACGACCGACCTGTTGATGCGCCATTTTCGCATGCCGCCCCTTCGCCTCGCTTTCCATAAAACGCTTTCCGACTGGTTTTATTATATGAAATGCTGTCCGCGCGCGCAATGCAAATCAAAAACGCGCACCGTATGAACGATGCGCGCTTGGGGTTTTCCCTGCTACTTCATCTGCGTCGACGACAGCGACTTGATCCGCCGCCGCGTCATGGCGCGCATGAGCGCCACCTTGCTGTGACCCATGGTGCCGAGATCCACGCCGCGCTCCTGCGCCAGGCGCTCCTGGGCCCGCTGCTCTGCCTCGAGCGCGCGCTTTTCGTCGATCTCCTCCGGCCACTCGCAGGCCTGCGAGAGGATAAACACGCACTCCGGACGCACCTCGATGAACCCCTCGGAGTGAAACGCCGTGCGGGTCGTGTGCTCGTCCGTCTGGATGATCAGCGCGCCGACGTCCAGCGCGGAGACCATCGGCACATGCCCGGCCATCACGCCAAGGGAACCGGCGATGGACTGCACGCCGACGTAGACGGCCTCGCCGTTGAAGAACTCGCGTTCCGGCGTGGCAACCAGCAGATTAAAGGGTTTTGACATACTCGATCCGCTCCAATCAGTTTGCCGCGTTCTTCTTCATCGCTTCGTATCGCGCGTGCACATCCGACATGCCGCCCGCCAGCAGGAAGAGCGACTCCGGAATCTCATCCGCCTTGCCATCCACGATCTCTTCAAAGCTCGCGATGGTGTCCGCCAGAGACACGGAGCAGCCGGGCTGTCCGCTGTACACCTCCGCGACATGCATCGGCTGCGACAGAAAGTTCTGAATTCTCCGCGCACGGTAGACGGTCTGCCGGTCGTCATCCGAAAGCTCATCCATACCGAGGATGGCGATGATGTCCTGCAGCTCATGGTAGCGCTGCAGCGTCTCCTGCACGCGCCGCGCGACGCTGTAATGCCGCTCGCCGACGATGGCCGGCTCGAGGATGCGCGAGGACGAGGCCAGCGGATCCACCGCCGGGTAGATGCCGATCTCCGCAATCGCACGCGAGAGCACGGTGGTTGCGTCCAGATGCGAGAAGATCGTCGCCGGCGCAGGGTCGGTCAGATCGTCCGCCGGCACGTAGATGGCCTGAACGGACGTAATGGAGCCGTGCGGCGTGCTCGCGATGCGCTCCTGCAGCTCGCCGAGCTCGTTGGCAAGCGTCGGCTGGTAGCCCACCGCGCTGGGCATGCGCCCGAGAAGGGCCGAGACCTCGTTGCCCGCCTGCACAAAGCGGAAGATGTTGTCGATAAAGAGCAGCACATCCTGGCGCATCTCGTCGCGGATGTACTCCGCCATCGAGAGTCCCGCCAGCGCCACGCGCATACGCGATCCCGGCGGCTCGTTCATCTGCCCGAAGGCGAGGGACGTGCGCTCGATAACGCCGCTTTCGCGCATATCCGCGATCAGGTCGGTGCCTTCACGGCTGCGCTCTCCAACGCCGGTGAAGACGCTGTAGCCGCCGCGGTTTTTTGCGATATTGTGGATGAGCTCGAGAATCAGCACCGTCTTTCCGACGCCAGCGCCGCCAAACAGGCCGATCTTGCCGCCCACGGGATACGGCGCAAGCAGGTCGATGACCTTGATACCCGTCTCAAACAGCGTGGTGGACGGCCGCTGCAGCATAAACGACGGCGGCGCCTGGTGCACATCCCGCAGGGGTGCGTCGATGGGGCCGAGCCCGTCGATCGGACGGCCGAGGCAGTCTATGACGCGGCCGAGCACCGCTTCGCCGACGGGCACGCGGATGCCCGCGCCGGTGTTGATCACCTCAACGCCGCAGGAGAGGCCCTCGGTCGGCTCGAGTGCAATGGCGCGCACGATGCCCGGGGCATGGTGCTGCACAACCTCCACGTGCACAGGCGGCTCGCTCTTGGTCACGAGCAGCGTCTTGAGCAGCGGCTCGCTGCCTTCTTTGAAGCGCACGTCCAGCACGGGGCCGATGATGCGGATGATGCTTCCGCTGCGTTCTTGTTCCGTCATGCGTGGTGTTCCTCCGAATGATGGGCGGCGTCAGCGGACATGGCCGCATTCGCCGCGTTGGCCGCGCCGATGATATCGGCGAGCTCGTTGGTTATGGACAGCTGGCGCACGGTATGGTACTGCTGCGTCAGTTTTTCGATCATCTTGTCGGCGCTGCGCGTGGCGCTCTCCATCGCCGTCATGCGAGAGCAGTTCTCGCTCGCGTAGGCATGTACGATGGCGCCGTAGACATAGCCGATGAGCAGCTGCGGAATCAGTGCGTTGAGCACCTCCTCCGGCGACGGGTCATAGACGATGTAGGAGCTGTCGTACTTCTCGTCTTCCGGGCTCTCGGCACGCCCGCGCTTAAAGTCGTTGAGCTCGATAGGCAGAAGCTTCTGCTCGATCGGCTCTCGCGTGATGGTGTTGATAAAGCGCGTGTAGATGATGCGCAGCTCGTCGATTTCGCCGCGGTCATACTGCTCAATGAGTATGGTCATCAGCCTTCGCACCTGGTCGAGCTTCGGCCGCTCCGCAAGGCGCTCAAAGTGCCGGTCCGGCGTGATGCCGCCGCGCAGAAAATGCGAAGTTCCCACGCTGCCGATGGTGTAGATCTCTACGACGTTCTGCTTTGCGATCAACCGGTCCGCCAGCGCGAGCACGGCGTGGTTATAGGAGCCGGACAAGCCCTTCTCGCCGGAGACGACGATGTAGGCGACCTTGTCGCCCGGGCGGTGGTCGATGTAGGGGTGGTGTACGTCGCCCGTGTGATTGCGGATGTCTACGATGATATCGAGCGCGCGGTAGAAATACGCGCGGTTCTGGGTGATGCCGTCGAGCGCGCGGCGCATGCGCGCGGCGGAGACCATGTGCATGGCGTTTGTGATCTGGCGCGTCTGCTTGACGCTCTTGATATGAAAGCGGATGTCGCTTACGTTTGCCATATGCCAGAGCCTCCTTTCCGAAGCATTGCGCGGGGACTATGCCTTGCAAGTCAAATGATAGTTTTCGATGCAGGCGCGCAGCTCCTGCGTGATCTCATCGCTGAGATCCCCCGTCTCCTCGATCTCGTCGAGCAGCGCGTTGTAGTTGCGGTGCGCATACTGCAGCAGGCCCTTTTGGAAGGAGCGCACGTGCTGTGCGGGCACCTCTTTGAGGTAGCCGTTCATGACCGCATAGAGCACGAGTACCTGCTCGCTCATCTGCAGCGGTTCATGCTGGTTTTGCTTGAGCGTCTCGCTCAGGCGATCACCGTTGTCGAGAATCCCCTTCGTCACGTTGTCGATATCGGAGCCGAACTGCGCGAAGATCTGCAGCTCGCGATACTGCGCCAGCGTCAGGCGCAGCTCCTTGACCACCTTTCGCATGGCCTTCTTCTGCGCGGCACTGCCGACGCGGGAGACCGAAAGGCCGACGTTGACCGCCGGGCGCACGCCGGAATGAAACAGCTCCGGCTCGAGGTAGATCTGACCG
>JAEWQH010000012.1 GCA_023399275.1 Bacillota bacterium | reverse complement strand
ATGATGCGCCCGTAGTTGAGCACCGCGATGCCTTCGCAGATGCCCATCACCAGGTTCATGTCGTGTTCGATGAGCATGATCGCGATCTCGAATGTATCGCGTATCTTCTTGATGTTCTCCATCAGTTCGCCCGTCTCCGAGGGATTCATCCCTGCGGCCGGTTCGTCCAGCAGCAGCAGCTTCGGCTGTGTGGCGAGTGCGCGGACGATCTCGAGCCTGCGCTGCGCGCCGTAGGGCAGCGCGCCCGCGGGCTGGGCCGCCAGGTGCTGCATGTCGAATATGGAGAGCAGGCCCAGCGCCGTGTCGTGGGCGAGCTTCTCCTTTTTCCAGTAGGAAGGCAGGCGGAAGAGCGCGCTGCCGAGCGGGTATTCAAAGGCGTTGTGCAGCCCGATCTTGACGTTGTCCTCCACGCTCAGATCCCGAAACAAACGGATATTTTGGAAGGTGCGCGCGATGCCGAGGCGGTTGAGCTGGCTTGTCGTCTTGCCGCGGATATCCACGCCGTCGAGCAGGATGACGCCGCGCGTGGGGGTGTAGACATTGGTCAGCAGGTTGAAGACCGTCGTCTTGCCCGCGCCGTTGGGGCCGATCAGCCCTGCGATCTCCGTGCGCCCGATGACGAGGTTGAAGTCGTCCACCGCATGCAGGCCGCCGAACTCGATGCCGAGGTGGTGGATATCCAGTATCGGCCTCGAGCCGAGGTCGCGCTCCGGAATGAACCCGAGGGTTGGAAGCGGTACGAGTTTAGCCATTTTTTTCGCCCGCCTTTTGCTCTTTTTCGCCGTGCGCCGGCTTGTAGTTGACGGTTTTTTCCAGCACGCGGGAGAGCGAGAAGTCATATTGTCCCATCAGGCCCGAGGGCTTGAAGATCATCACGCCGATGAGCAGCATGGAGTAGACGATCATGCGGTATTCCGAGAACGCGCGCAGCAGTTCCGGCACTGCGGTCAGCACTGTTGCCGAGAGCACGGAGCCGACCATGGAGCCCATGCCGCCGAGCACGACCATGACGAGGATCTCGATGGACTTCATAAACCCGAAACTCGAGGGGTTCAGGATGCCGAGATAACCCGCGTAGAGCGCGCCGGCGAGTCCCGCAAAAAATGCGCTCGCGGCAAAACCCAGCACCTTGTAGTAGGTGACGTTGATGCCGCAGGACTCTGCGGCGATCTCGTTTTCGCGAATGGAGAGGATCGCGCGGCCGTGGCGCGACTTCATCATCGTGTGGATCAAAAAGCACACGATGCCCACGCACAAAAAGGTGTTGAGAAACGTCGTGGTCTTTGGGATGTTTTTCAGGCTCGCCGCGCCGTAGGTCAGCGAAAAGCCGAGCACGCTGTCGATGTTGAGCAGGATCACGCGGATGATCTCGCCAAAGCCCAGCGTGATGATCGCCAGGTAATCGCCCTTGAGTCGCAGGGCGGGGATGCCGATCAGGATGCCGAATACGCCCGCCATGAGCGCGCCGAGCGCAAGCCCGATGGGAAACGAAACGCTCGGGTCGAGGCTGGTGCGCGTCATAAAGATCGCGCTGGCATATGCGCCGACCGCCATGAATCCCGCGTGGCCGAGCGGGAGCTGGCCGAGATAGCCGGTGGCGATGTTGAGCGACACGGTGAGGATGATGTTGATGCCGATGAGCATGAGCACCTTGGTGTAGTAGGTGCTGATCACGCGGCCCTGGATCAGCGCGTTGCCGAGCAGCAGGAATGCCGCAAACAGCGCCGCGTTGATCAGATAGCGGATCGGGGTGGGGATCTTTTTCCAGTTTTGCTTCATGTGGGCGCCCTCAAACTTTCTCGCGCATGGTCCTGCCAAACAGGCCCGTGGGCTTGAAGAGCAGCACGACGATCAAAATCGCAAACACCACGCCGTCCTTCCAGACCGAGAGCCCGATGGCGGAGACCAGTGCCTCGGCCAGGCCGATGGCGAATCCGCCGACCATCGCGCCGGGGATGGAGCCGATGCCGCCGAGCACGGCGGCGACGAACGCCTTGAGCCCGAGCATGGAGCCCATGGTCGGCGTGGCCTGCGGGTAGGCCGAGCAGTAGAGCACGGAGCCGATGCCAGCCAGCGCGCTGCCGATGGCGAAGGTAAACGAAATGGTCCGGTTGATGTTGATGCCCATCAGCTGTGCGCTGTCGGTGTCCTCGGAGACCGCGCGCATGGCCTTGCCCATCTTCGTCTTCTGTACAAGGAAGGTCAAAAGCAGCATGGAGACGGCGGCGGTGATGAGTGTGACGACCGCCGTGCCGGAGAGTTCGATCGAGCCGAGCTTGAGCGGCGCGAGGGTGAAAAAGCTCGGCAGCACCTGTGCGTTTGCGCCGAAAACCATCTGCGCTGCGTTCTCGAGCAGGAAGGACACGCCGATGGCAGTGATCAGAATCGAGATGCGCGGGGACCCGCGCAGCGGCTTGTATGCGGCCTTTTCGATGAGCACGCCGAGCAGCGTGCAGCCGAGGATGGCCGCTACGATGGCAAACGCCGGGTGCATGGAAAACTTCGCCAGAGAGATCCAGGCGATATAGGCGCCCACCATGATGATGTCGCCATGGGCAAAGTTGAGCAGGGCAATGATGCCGTAGACCATGCTGTAGCCCAGCGCGACGAGCGCATAGATCGAGCCGGACTGCAGACCGTTGATGATCTGACGGATAATCGTGGAAAAGACGGACATAATACTTCCTCCCTCTGCGGCGGGCGGAGCCTTCGCTGCAGGGCGTTTTGACGGCTTCGCCCCGCGCCGCGTGTCGATGCGGCGCGGGGCTGACTGCGTCTCCTGTTACCGTCGGAAATGGATCAGTAGGTCTCGAGGTAGGTCTCGGTGCCATCCGTCACGGTCATGATGACCGCGCTCTTGATGGGGTTGTTGTACTGGTCGAAGGTGTAGCCGGATTCACTCGTGATGCCGACCACGCCCGGGCCCTCGCTCTTGATGGCGTCGATCACGGCCTGTTTGTATGCATCGCTGCCGGTCGCTTCACCGCTGGCTTCCGCCTTGGTCAGCGCCGCGACGAGCACCATGGCCGCGTCGTATGCGGTCGCGGCAAACATGTTCAGCGTGTCCGCGCCATAGGCCTCGGTGTAGGCTGCTTCGAAGGCCTTCACCGCGTCCGTGGAGGCGGGAGCGTAGGCGGAGACGAAGATGCTGCCCTCGAGGTCCGCCGCGCTGGCGTAGTCCGAAACGCCCGCCCAGCCGTCGCCGCCGAGGAAGGTTGCGCTCAGGCCGATCTCGCGGGCCTGGGTCACGATCATGCCGTCGTCGGTGTAGTAGTTCGGGCAGAATACGACCTCGGGCGCGGCCGCGAGGATATTGGTCAGCTGGGACTTAAAGTCCACGTCGCCCTCGGAGTAGCCCTCGTCGGCTACGATTTCGATACCGACCTCGGCGCACTTGGCCTTAAACGCATCGGCCAGGCCGACGGAGTAGTCGTTTCCGGTCATGGTCAGGACGGCGGCGGTCTTCGCGCCGAGCTTTTCAGCGGCATACTCCGCCATCTTTTCGCCCTGGAAGGGGTCGATGAAGCATGTGCGGAACACGTTGGAGTAGACCGTGTCGGTGTCGGCGTTGTAGGTGACCGCGGCCGCCGTTGCGCTGGCCGTGATCATCGGCATGTTGATGGGGTACGCTTCGCCGACGACCGCGATGGTGTTGCCGGTGAGCACGTCGCCGATCAGCGCGGTGATCCCCTCGTCCACCATGCGCGAGAACGCGGTGATGGCCTCGGTGGAATCGCCCTTGTTGTCGTAGACGATGGTCTCGATCTGCTTGCCGTTGATGCCGCCGGCAGCATTGACCTGATCGATGTAGAGCTGTGCGCCGTTCTTTACGGCAAGGCCGTATACGGCGTACTCACCCGAGTGCGGGCCAAGGATGCCGACCTTGATCGTGTCCTGCGCGGGACTGCCCGCGCAGCCTGCGAGCAGGCCGAGCGCCATCATGGCGGTCAGCGCGATGCAGAGCAGTTTTTTCATTTTTTTGTTCCTCCTGGTTTCGTTTTTCCCGGCGCGCTGTCGTTTTCGCCCCGCGCGCCGAAAAGAAAAACGGCGGCTCCCCGATACGGAACCGCCGCTGAATCGCAATTGAAGCTTCAGGCTCGTTCCATATCGGCATATGCGCCCAAGTGCATAATTCGAAGAATCGATACAGCGAGGAGTATCGACAGGCAAATAATGAAAACGCCCAACGCGGGCGCGCTGAGCGGATGGAAAAAGCGAAGGGCGGCGAAGGAGGCGCACATAAAACAGGTCGCACTATGCGACCGGCTGAACGTTTGGTTTTTGGAAAAAACCTGCGTCATTGGCAGCGGCTCCCTTGCACGCAATCGATATTTCAAGATTGTAGCTAATTTAACATCATTTGGAAGGCTTGTCAAGCGCGAAATCATCGCGTGGGCACGCACGGTGCGTACGCCGGACGCGGGGATACGGGCGGCCACCGGACAGCGGATACTTGATAATAGGAAAGGCCGCCGCTTTTTTTGCTTCGCGCTGCGCGCGGGGTCAAATCTTTCCGGTGCCGGGCTGCGCCGCGCGGATGCGAAACGAGAGCGGCGTCTCACCGGCCTGCTCGCGAAAGACCTTTTGAAAATGACTCTGGGAGGAGTATCCAAGAAAGTCGCTGATCGCGCCGAGCGCCATGTCCGTCGTGGAAAGCAGGCGCTTGGCCTCCGTGATCTTCCGCTGGGTGAAGTAGGAGATCAGCGTCTTGCCGGTCGCTTTTTTGAATACCGCGCAAAGGTGTGTCCGGCTGATGCCGACTACCGAGGCGACCTGCTCGAGCGAGAGCTGCTGATTGATATTTTTGTTGATGTAGCGGATCGCGTCCGTCACGTGCGGCGGATACCCTTCGTTCAGGCCGAGCGCCTCCACGCGCGCGGCAAAATCGGTGAGCATGGACATGCTCAGGCTTGCGAGCGACGAGTAATCGCCGAGCAGCTCGGCTTTTTGGATGTAGGTATCGCTCAGCGCAAAGGCGATCTCGTGCGAGAGGCCGCCGTGGATAGCGGCGCGGCTGGCGAGCGTCGCCGCGCAGACAAACATGTTTCTGCGCTGGCGCAGCTCGTCGTGCGCGATCTTGCCTACGCTGCCGGTCGGCGGGCCGGAGAGCATACGCCTGAGCGCGTCGGTCTGCCCGGTCGTGATATAGGAGAGCATCTCCTGCTCCATCTGATAGGTGTTGTGAATGGTCTCCTTCTCCTCCGTCTTCAGCTCGGATACGTCATCGAGCACCGGCCTGCCGGAGACAGGCGTAATCCCCTGTGAGACGAGATCCGAAATCGAGAGCTTTTTCTTGTTGAGCGCGTAGTGGATAAAACACAGCACCTGCAGAAAGCTCTCCACGGGATAGCTTGGGAGGTTTTCCAAATAGTAGCGAAACTCTCGCATGCGGTCGTGCGCGATACCGAGCGAGTGCATCAGCGTGTGGACCTGGTCGGTGCCCGGGCGGATGGTGAAGGATGGGCCGATGATGATGGAGAGGCGCTGCCGCTCGCCGCGGACCAGACCAAAGAACATCAGATTGCGTTCATAAAAACGCACAGGGCGCTCCTCGGCGAGGATCTCGGCCAGCAGTGGCTCGACCGGATCGGGCACAAAATCCAATACGCTGCAGCGGCACAACAGCACGCCGCCGCGATACAGGCGCACGGGCAGCCCCATCAGGTGGCTCAGCGTTTGACAAAAATAGGCATTATCCACGATATCATCCTCCCGGACAATAATATCATACAATAAATCATAATAAATTGAAAGACAATACCTGGATTCTCTAATATAATGACACCATCCAAATCATATGCCGTATCAAAGCTGCTTTTAACGTTCAAAGAGCGGAGTGCCCGTATAGCGGGTGGTTTGCGTCATGCCGGCTCCAGTCGGCCGATCATCCGGACCGAAAATCTCCAAAGGAATCAAACGCATGCAACAACTCGGAAAAAAACTCTGGAAACTGTTTACTTCTACCTTCCTGATCAGCGCCTTTACGTTTGGCGGCGGGTATGTCATCGTGCCGCTGATGAAGAAGAAGTTTGTCGACGAGCTCGCCTGGCTCAACGAAGAGGAGACGCTGGATTTCATCGCGATCGCGCAGTCCTCGCCCGGCGCCGTCGCGGTCAACGCATCCATCCTGCTGGGCTATCGCATTGCCGGCGGGCTTGGCGCCGCGGTCGCAATCATCGGCACCATTCTGCCGCCGATGGTCATCCTTTCGGTCATCTCACTGTTCTATGAGGCGTTTCAGGCGAACCCGGTCGTCAACGCCGCGCTCGGCGCCATGCGCGCCGGCGTGGCTGCCGTGATCGTCAGCGTCGTATTCGACCTTGGGCGCAGTATCGTGCACGATCGAAACTGGGTGTCGGTCTTCGTCATGGCGGCGGTCTTTGCCGCAGTCTATTTCTTTCAGGTCAACATCATCCTCGTCATCCTGATCTGCGCGCTCGTCGGCGCGGTGCAGGCATGGCTGCTGCGCAGGAAGGTGAGAAAACAATGATCTATCTTCAGCTGTTTTTGAGTTTTCTCCAGATCGGGCTGTTCAGCATCGGCGGCGGATATGCCGCACTGCCGTTGATTCAGAACCAGATCGTCGAACTGCACGGCTGGCTGACGATGGCGCAGTTTGCGGACGTGATCAGCATTGCGGAGATGACGCCGGGGCCCATCGCGGTCAACGCGGCGACGTTCGTCGGCATCAAGATCGCGGGTGTTCCCGGGACGCTGGTGGCGACCCTCGGCTGTATCCTGCCGTCCTGCGTAATCGTGATGCTCCTGGCGCACCTCTATCAGAGATATCACGACATGGCGCTTATGCAGGGCGTGTTAAACGGGTTGCGTCCCGCGGTGGTCGGGCTTGTCGCTTCGGCCGGCGTATCGATCCTGCTGCTGGCGCTGTTTCATACGGAGACGATCGCGCTGTCAAACGTCAACTGGCTCAACGCGGCGCTCCTGCTGGGAGGGATCGTCGTGCTGCGCCTGCTGGATCTCAACCCGATCTGGATCATCGCGGCATCCGGTGCGGCCGGCGTGGTGTTTTACCTGCAGCAGCCGCTTGCAGTGCCGCTTCAAGCGGCCATCGACGCCGCGATGGCGGGTACGGTGATTGGGCTGGTCGCGCTACGGCGCGCACGCAGCCGGAAGGCGGCGCTCACAGCGGGCGCAGAACAACAGGGCAACCCATCAGATGGATCTGATGCTGCATACAAAGGATAAGGATGAGAAAGGGAGAGAGTTATGAAATCCAAAAAAGGGTACCCGCAGGATTTTAAGACCATGTTCGGCCTGTCCACAATGGGGCTGATGAGCGTGGCCGCCGCGTCGTTTATGACGAGTCTGTTTATGCTCTACCTGACCGACTATGCCGGTATCGGCGCAATGGCCGCCGTGCTGGGCACGGTGCTGCTGCTGGTCGGCAGGATCGTGGACGCGGTGGACGATCCGCTGCAGGGGTGGATCATGGACAGCGCGCGCGTGACGAAGATCGGCAAGTACAAGCCGTTCTGCTTTATCAGCACGATCACGATTCTGATCGCGATTATCGCGCTCTACAACATTCCGTCGGCGGTGATCAAAAGCCCGGTGCTGATCGTTCTTTGGGTCGTTTTGTTCTACTTGGTCTACGACATCGGCATCTCGTTTTTCGCGGCAGAGCCACTCAAGCAAACGCTGTCTGAGGATATGAACGTCCGCGCGAAGATGGCGATGTGGCCCCGCATCGTCGGGATGCTGGCTGCGGTGCCGTTTGCATTTTTCCTTGCCATGACGGCTGGGCTCAACCAAAAAATCGGCGATATGAGCCGATCGTTTTCGCTGATGACGATCATTCTCATCGTGCCGATCGCGCTGCTCTCCCTGCTCGGCACGGCTCTGGTCAAAGAGGGCAGGATGTCCACATATGAGACGAAGAAGCAGCCGAAGCTGACGATGAAGGACATCTTCCATATGCTCAAGACAAACGAGCCGCTCAAAGCGCAATTCTTCGCCGTGCTGTTCAGCGGATTCATCTGGACGATGGTGTTTGCAACGGCAACCTACTACGTGAAGTGGGCCTATTGCGCCGATCTGACGACCGGCGTGATCGACTCCGGAAAATTTGCGTTGTATACGACGGTCATGGGCGCCATGCAGATGCTGCCGCTGTTGCTCGGCGCGTTCCTCGGGCCGATGATGATCAAAAAGCTTGGGGATCCGCTTAAGACTTCAAAGATCAGCATGATCGCGTCGGTGATCATCGGCGTTGTGTTCTTCCTGATGAAGCTTGTCGGCGTGCTGGAGCTCAGCCCCGCGCTGTACTTCATCATGCTTTTCCTGCAGCTGCTTGCGACGGGCGTCAACTTCGTGCCCGCCATGAACATCTGGCTCGAGTGCATGGACTACGGCGTTTACAAGACCGGCAAGACCACCAGCGCGCTCGTTGACGCGATGCGCAAGTTCCTGGAAAAGGCGCAGACGGCGCTTTCTTCGGCGATGGTCGGCGGCATACTGATCGTTATCGGCTACGAGGTTGATTCGGTGACGGACACCTATGTGGGCGATCTGGGCGCGATCCCGGGGATGCTCAATTGGTTCATGGTCGTCTCTGCGCTGCTGCCTGCGCTGCTGGCGCTGGTTGCATATCTGATCTACCGCTTCAAGTACCCGATCACGCCGGAACTCCGCGAAGAGATGATGCAGGAGCTGACCAAGAGAAGAGAGGCGCAGGCGCAGTAGCGCCCGGGCGGAAGGATAAAAAACCATGTCAAAGAGCAAGCCAAACCTCCTCTTGATCCTCTCGGACCAGCATCGCTTCTGCGATGTCGGGTATCGCGGAAATCCGGATGTTATCACACCGAATCTGGACCGCTTGGCGCAGGAGGGCGTATGGTTTGACAACTGCTATTCCAACAGCCCGCTTTGCGTTCCTGCGAGGGGGACGCTGTTCTCCTCGCAGCACGCGCTGCGGCATGGAGCCGTAGCCAACGATATGCAGATCCGCGAGGACACCGTGTCGGCGGCGCACCGGTTCTCGGCACTGGGGTACGACACCGCCTATGTCGGGAAATGGCACCTCGGCGGAGTCCCGCGCGATCAGTTCATCGATGAAGCGCGCCGCCTGGGCTTTCAATACTGGCGCGGCTGCAATTGCAACCATGCGTACCTCAACGCGTACTACGACGACAACGACAACGTGCGCCACCGGATCGAGGGATACGAGCCGGCGGCGCAGGCGCAGCTTGCGATGGAATACCTCGGGGGGCGGAAAGAGGATGCGCGCCCCTGGTTTCTGATGCTGGGGTTCGGCACGCCGCATGACCCCTATTTTGCACTGCCGGAGGGCGAGCTGGAGCGGTACGCCTCCAAGCAGCTGCGGCTGCGCGGCAACGTGGAGCCCGTTTGCCGGCAGGATCGCTTTGGCGGGATCGCGCCGCAGCCGGATATCGCGCGCTGCTGTGCGGGATACGATGCGCACATCGGCCAGATCGACGTGCAGATCGGCCGCGTGCTCCGGGCGTTGGAGCAGACGGGGCAGCTTGCGGATACCATCGTCGTCTACACGAGCGACCACGGGGATATGCTCGGCAGCCACGGGCGGCTGAACAAGCAGCTCTACTACGACGAGAGCGCGCGCGTGCCGCTCGTGCTCTACCAAAAAGACGCAGGCTGGGAGAGCGGCAAGCGTGCGCAGCTGATCTCGCTGATCGACGTGATGCCTACGCTGTATTCGCTCTGCGGCGGCGCAGACTGGATGCAGGCGCAGGGTGTGGACTGCAGCGCAGCGGTGAAGCGACGCGACGGCGGCACGCAGCAGAGCGTATACTATTACAGCATCGTGCCGTGTCACCAGGCGATGTTTCGAAGGCCCGGGTCGTGGCGCGCGATCCGCACCGAGCAGTATCTCTACTGCACGGACCACCGCGGGCGCGGCGTGGCGCTCTATGGCGCGGATGACGAGCTGCAGCAGAACAACAGGATCGGCGCCGCGCAGGATGCCGGCCTGCGCGCGCAGCTCAAGCGCGGGCTCGACGTCTGCGTGCGCGAAAACGACGGCTATGCACCCTGGCGCACGCTGCTGAGGCGCCGCGGCCTGCTGGCGGAATGGAACAGGAGCCAGCGTTATTTTGCACGTTTGTATCTGGGCTTTTTGCGGCGCAAAAAGCCGGAGCGAGCGGCCGGGACATCGCAAAAGAAGGCGAAACCATGAAAACGGATACGGCGAAAAGGCCCAATATCATACTGTTTCTATCCGACCAGCAGCGCTGGGACACGCTGAGCCACTTTGGCGTGCAGAGCGGCGTAACGCCGAATCTCGACCGCCTGGGTAAGGAGGGAACGTTCTTGGAGCGCTTCTTCACCGTTCAGCCGGTCTGCGGTCTGGCGCGGGCATGCCTGCAATCCGGTCGGTATGCCAGCGAGACGGGAAATTACAAAAACGGGCGCACCCTGCCGCCGGACGGGGATAACCTCGGCAAGCAGATGAAGCGCGCCGGGTACGACACCGCGTATGTCGGCAAATGGCACATATACAGCGACAAGATCCCGTTTTTAACCGGCGTCGGCTACGACGTGCCCGTAAAGTACCGCGCGGGATACGACTACTGGCTGGCATCCAACGCGCTGGAGTTCACCTCGCATATGGAGGACGGCTACGTCTTCGACACGCAGAACCGCAAGGTGCATATCGTCGGCAACCGCGTCGATTTTCTGACGGACAGAGCCATCGACTACCTGCGCGGACGCGGGCGGGAGAAGCCGTTTTTCCTCACGATATCGCATCTTGAGCCGCATCAGCAGAACGACCTCGGCCGCTTCTGCGGACCGGAGGGCAGCCGGGATCGCTTCGGGGACGCGCCGCTGCCGGAGGATTCGCGCGGCTGGAGAGCGACTCGCCGGAAAACTTTGCGGACTACCTCGGCGCCTGCGCCAAGCTGGATGAAAACGTCGGCAAGCTTGAGCGGTATCTGCGCGCAAGCGGAGAGTGGGATAACACGCTGCTGATCTACGCCTCCGATCACGGCTGCCATTTTAAAACCCGAAATGGGGAATACAAGCGCAGCTGCCACGATGCGAGCCTGCGCATCCCCTGCGTGCTGCGTGGGCCGGGTTATCTGGGCCGCGGCGCGGTGGATGAGCTGGGCGAGATCATCGACCTCGCGCCGACGATTCTGCGCGCGGCCGGCGTTGCAAGCCCGGCCTGCTACCGCGGCTCGGCGCTCGCCGACCGGCTGGATGGAGCGGCGCCGAAAAAGGACGCGGTGTTCGCGCAGATCTCGGAGAGCGAAACCTGCCGCTGCGTCCGAACCGCGCGGTGGAAATACGGTGTCTCCGGCGGGTCGAGCATGGATGCGCTGACAAAGCCGGATGCGGACGTTTACTACGAAACGTATCTTTACGATTTGGAGGCGGATCCGGCGGAGCTGAACAACCTTGCGGAGGATGCGCGCTTCGCCTCCGCCAGGGCGGAGCTGCGGGAGCGGCTGCTTGGGTGGATCCGCTCGGTGGAGTGCAAAACGCCGCGGATTCTGCCGCTGGATGCGCGTCCGCCAAAGAAGCGCTACTCCTTCGACATGACGCTGTATCAGATGAAGCAGGACGAGCGGTCGCTGGCGCTGCTGCGCCGGTATCTGCCGTTGCTGCTCAAAAGTAAAGCCGTGCGGCTGGGGAGAACCTGAGCTTTGCATTTTTGAAGCAGTATATGATCCGGGTGCCGTTTCTGGGTAAGCGGGGGCGCGACTTTGAGGCCGCGCTCGATCGGCTGAACGGCTGAGGCGGCGCGGGCAAGAAAGGACGGAGGGTATGATTCAAAAGGAACCGGTCATCATCGAAAAAGAGATCTTTGTGCCCCGGCGCGACGGCGGCCGTGTCAGCGTGCTGTATTATGACGCAGGCAGGCCGGACGCACCGCTGCTGGTGGATGTGCACGGCGGCGGGTTCGTCTCCGGGCACCACTATATGGATGACAACATGTCCGCGCTGCTGCGTGAACGGCTGCGCGTCAACGTTGCCTCCATAGAGTATCGCTATGCGCCGGAGGCGGTTTATCCGGTTGCGACGCAGGACTGCATGGATGCGCTGGAGGGGCTCTGCGCGGATGAAGCGATTCATTTCGACCGGGACCGGATCTTTCTCATCGGCCACAGCGCGGGCGGCAATATCGTTGCGGGGATGTCCCTGCTTGCCGCGGGCAAACGAAAGCTGCGCGGGCAGATACTGGACTATCCGTTTCTCGACGCGAGGATCGACCCCGGAAAGCGCCCGCGGATCCTTTTCTCCATTCCGGCGTCTGTCATGAAGCGCTTCAATGAGCGGTATTTTCCGGATGCCGCAACGCGCGGCGAGGCGCTGGCCAGCCCCGTCTACATGAGCGCGGCACAGGCTGCGCAGATGCCGCCGACGCTGGTGTTGACCTGCTCACGCGACAGCCTGCGCGACGACGGCATCCGCTACGCGGCGCTGCTGCGCGAAAACGGCGCGCGCGTGGAGCACGTGGAGATCGAGGGCGCGGTGCACGGACTGACGGAGATGGTGACCTCCGGCGGGATAGACGACTGCTGGTGGCTCGGCAAGCGGCAGATCGCGCGGCAGCGGGAGTTGTTTACGGAGGCGGTCGATGCGATCGCAGCCTTTATCGAAAGAGAGACGGTTTGAGCGAAACGACAGACGGGCGGTGACGAAATGATGAACACACAGCAGATACGGCGCGAGGCGCAGGAGATTTTGAAGGCGCTTACGACGCGGCAAAAAGCGCTGCTTTTGACGGGGCGCGATTTTTGGCATTCCAACGGACTGGAGGATCGCGGCCTGCCCGGCGCGCTGCTGACGGACGGGCCGCACGGCCTGCGCAAGCAGGAGGGCGCAAGCGACCATCTCGGCATCCACGGCGCGCAGCCGGCGACCTGCTTTCCCGCCGGCTGCTGCAGCGCGTGTTCGTTTGACCCGGAGCTGCTGCGCAGGCTTGGCCGCGCGCTGGGAGAGGAGGCGCGCAGCGCGGGCGTGGACGTGCTGCTCGGCCCGAGTGTCAACATCAAACGAAGCCCGCTGGGCGGACGCAACTTTGAGTATTATTCGGAGGATCCGCTGCTGACGGGCCGGCTTGCCGCGGCGTTTATCGACGGGGTGCAATCCTGCGGCGTAGGGGCGAGCATCAAGCACTTTGCTGTCAACAGCCAGGAGAAGAACCGGATGTGCTCGGATTCCGTGGTGGACGAGCGGGCGCTTCGGGAGATCTACCTGCGCGCATTTCAGATCGCGATCGGGGCGGCTGCGCCGTGGACGGTCATGACGGCGTACAACATGCTCAACGGCGTGTACTGCTCCGAGCATAAGGAGCTGCTCAACGGCATCGCGCGCGAGGAATTGGGCTTTGACGGCGCATTTGTAACGGACTGGGGCGCCATCAGCGACGTGGCCGCCTCCTACGAGGCGGGGCTGAACCTCGAGATGCCTCCGTACCAGGGCACGGCGGACGATATCCTGCGCGCCCTACAAGACGGGTCGCTTTCGCACGAGGCGCTCGATGCGCGCGCGGAGGAGATGCTCCTGCTGCTCATCCGCGTGCGGGAGGGCAAGCGGGAGACGGTCGCATGCGACATCCCTTCGCACATCGCCCTGGCGCAGCAGATCGCCGAGGAGTCGGCCGTGCTGCTCAAAAACGACGGCATTCTGCCGCTTCGCCCGCAGAAGCTGCTTGTGGTGGGCGCGTTTGCCAAGCATCCGCGCTATCAGGGCGCGGGCAGCAGCCATATCAACCCGGACGAGCTGGATTGCTTCTGCGGTGCGCTGGACGAAGCCGCCGTGGCGTATACGTATGAGGAAGGCTACCGTCTCGACGGCGTCGAGACGGACGAAGAGCTGATTGCGCGGGCGAAGGAGGCGGCGCAAAGCGCCGGCTGCGTCGTCGTGTTCGCCGGACTTCCGGATATCTGCGAGAGCGAAGGGTTCGACCGCGACTCTCTGGATATGCCGCGGAGCCACAATGCGCTGATCGAGGCCGTTTGTGCGGTCAACCCAAACGTCGTCGTGGTGCTGCAGGGCGGCAGCCCGATGGCGATGCCCTGGCGCGATCGGGCACAGGCGATCCTTCTGCTGCATTTGGCGGGCAGCAGAAACGGGCACGCAGCGTGGAACCTGCTCTGCGGTGCGGTGAATCCGAGCGGAAAGATCGCCGAAACGTGGCCCCTGCGGGCGGAAGACCTGCCGACGGCCGCCTGTTTCTCCGGCGACGCGCGCATCGTGGAATACCGTGAGAGCGTCTTTGTGGGCTATCGCTATTTCAACACGGCGGATGCGCCGGTTGCGTATCCGTTTGGCCACGGGTTGTCCTACACCTCGTTTGAGTATGCCGGCCTGACGGCGGAGGAAGGCGGGATTTGTCTGACGGTGAAAAACACGGGGCCGGTCCCTGGCCGCGAGGCGGTGCAGATCTATCTGGCCAAGCCGGACTCCGCCGTGTTTCGGCCCGCGCTGGAGCTCAAGGCGTTTGAAAAGACCGCGCTGGAGCCGGGCGAGAGCCGGGTGCTGCACATCCCGCTGCCGGAGGATGCGTTTGCGTTCTACTCCGTGGAGCACGGGCGCTGGGTCGTCGAAGAGGGTGAGTACGAGGTTCTGGCCGGATCCTCCAGCCGCGATATCCGCCTCCGCGTGACGTTGACCAGGCGGGGCGTCGGCTGCCAACGGCGCGACTACCCCTGCGGCGGCGCGGACAGGGCTGCGTTTGAAGCGCTGCTTGGCCGGTCCGTTCCGAAGGAGCCGGCGCGCAGGCCCTTTACACTCAACTCTCCGCTCGGCACGACGGAGGGCACGCTGCTGGGCAACCTGATCCTCAAATTTGGCGTAAAGACGGCGCGCAAAGCGATTGACGGCGGGAAAGCCGCGGAAAAGATGGCGCGCGCAAGTATCTATGAGATGCCGATTCGCAACATGGGCATGAGCGGCGGACTGACGCGCGAAAAGCTGCGCGGGTTGGTGGAGCTGTTCAACGGCCGGCTGCTGCGCGGGATGAAGCTGCTCGGCAAGCGCGGCGAGTAGAGCGAAACGGCGGACGTACGAGGGGGAAAAGACGATGAATCAAACGCTCGAGCGGCTGCTGCGCGGGGAGATGCCAAGCCATCTGTTCCCGTTTTTCTGGCAGCACGGCGAGGATGAAGCGACGCTGCGGGAGTATGTGGCGCGCATGCAGCAGGCACACTGCGGGGGCTTCTGCATCGAGAGCAGGCCGCATCCGGATTTTTGCGGCCCGGGATGGTGGCGCGATCTTCGCATCATACTCGACGAGGCGAAGCGGCGGGACATGCGCGTTTGGATTTTGGACGACAGCCACTTTCCGACGGGCTACGCAAACGGTGCGCTGAAGGGGGCCGATCCATCGCTCTGCAAGCAGAGCATCGTCTGCCGGCTGCTTCGCTACGCCGGCCGGGAGAGGCGGATTCGCTTCCCGCTCGGCAGGCTTGCGCACCCGCCGAAGTATCGGATGGGGCGGTTTTCCAGGATGATGACGCTTCTGGCGGGGCGGCAGCGGCACTTTGACGATGATCGCGTCCTTGCGTTGACGGCCTATGGGCCGGGCGGAGAGGTCGTTGATCTGACGGGCAGAAAGGACTGGCGCAAGCCCGCGGGGGACTGGCAGGTTGCCGCGCTGGCGCTGAGCCGCAACTGCGGCACGCGCAGGAACTACATCAACCTTATGAGCCGCGAGAGCTGCCGGTTGCTGATCGACGCGGTCTACGAGCCGCACTATGCCAATCTAAAGGAACATTTCGGCAGTGTGCTGGCTGGCTTTTTCTCAGACGAGCCGGAGCTGGGGAACACCGTGCTGTATGCGGAGGACAACTATCTCGGCACGCAGCAGGACCTGCCCTGGAGCGCGGAGCTGGAGCAGGAGCTGGCGCGTGCGCTCGGGCCGGGTTGGAAAAACAGCCTGCCGCTGCTTTGGAAAAACGACTTTGACGCGCGGCAGACCGCGCAGGTGCGGCTGGTCTATATGGATGCGGTGACCAAGCTTGCGCAGAGGGATTTCTTCTTCCAGATGCGCGACTGGTGCCACGCGCACGGCGTTGAGTACATCGGCCACCTGCTGGAGGACAACGCCACGCATACCTGCACGGGCCCGGGCGTAGGGCATTTCTTTCGCGGCATAGAGGCGTTTGATTTTGCGGGGTTCGATGTGATCAGCGACCAGATCCATCCCGGAACGGAGGATGAGCCGCGCTCGATCTTTATGGGGCGCAAGCGCAACGGCGTATTCTATCACTATACGCTTGCAAAGCTCGGGGTCTCCGCGGCCCAGTTGGACCCGAATAAACGGGGGAACACCCTGTGCGAGATCTATGGAAACTACGGCTGGAAGCTCGGCATCGGTACGATGAAGTACTTGGCCGATTTTTGTATGGTGCGCGGCACGAACTACTTTGTGCCGCATGCGTTTAACCCCAAGAAGTACCCGGACTATGACTGCCCGCCGCACTTTTACGCTGACGGGAATGACCCGCAATTCCGGCACTTTTGCGCGCTCTGTGCCTATATGAACCGCGTCTGCGCGCTGATCTCGGGCGGCAGGCTCGACGCGCGCGTAGCGATTCTTTACAACGCCGAGGCGGACTGGATGTGCGCGCGGGAGAGCATGCCGCTGGATGTGCCGGCAAGGCTGCTCTACGATCACCAGATCGACTACCTGTTTCTGCCGGCCGACATGCTCGATCGCGCGGGGGCGTTTGATTATGTCGTCGTTCCGCGCGCGGCATTTGTGCCGGACGGGGTTGCGGCGCTAAAGAACGCGCTGTTTCTCGAGGCGCGCCCCGAAAGCTGCCAAAACGGACAGGTTGTTGCGCTGGACGGACTGGTCGGTTTTCTGCGCGGGCAAGGCGCGGCGAGCGTGCTGCTTGCGCCGCAAGACGACCGAATCCGCTGCATGCATTACCGCCGCGAATACGACCTGTACTACTTTGTCAACGAGGGGCGGGTGGCCTACCGCGGCATGGTCAGGCTGCCCCAATCGGGCGCGTGCTACGCCTACAACGCCTGGGAGAACACCATAGAGACCGTCTCGCGGGAGGAGGGCGGCATCGCCCTGCAACTGGAGCCTGGCGAGAGCCTTCTGCTGTTCTTCGACGAGCCGGATGCTTCGCGCCTGCTGCAGCCCTTGCGCGCGGAGGGAGAGCGATCGGAGCTGACGCGCTGGACGCGGTCTCTCTGCCGCAGCGCGGACTATCCCCGCTTTGCGGGGGAGCGGACGGTCACGCTGCCGGATCGGCTCGCGCAGGAGCAGCCGGCTTTCTCCGGGTTTGCGCGCTACGAAGCGCAGATCGAGGTTCGATCCGGCGCACGGTATCTGCTTGAGATCACGGCTGCTGCGGAGGGCGTAGAGGTGTTCGTCAACAAAGCGAGCGCGGGGATTCAGATCGTGCCGCCGTTTGTATACGACATCACGCCGCTGGTGCACGAGGGGGAAAACCACCTTGCGATCGAGGTTGCGACCACGGCGGAGCGGGACGCGTACCGAAGGACAAACCCGATCACCCGGCTGATCGCGGGAAAACCGAGGACCGAGTCGGGCATCACCGGCCGCGTCTACCTGCTGCGGCAGGCGCGGCGAGACGCGTAGACAAGAGGGGACGACAAGCCCGATCCCATGCGCGCATCTACGCCTTTTTCACCGGCCCCGGAGACGATATCCGGGATACGGAACGCGCAGGGTTACCAGTATGTCGGGCGAGGGCCATTCCTGTTTGGCCGGAACACAGACAGATAGAAACGAAGCATACGGATATATCCGCTATATCCGCCCGTAGCCCGCAAAAACGGCGTGAGATGGCTGCGGTGCCGCAGAGGAAGCAGCCGGAAGCGGGCGTAAGCCGCGCAATTGGCGGAACGAAAGACCGAATACGCCTACAGGAGGAACACAGATGAACATACTCATGATCGACATCGATACGCTGCGGGCGGATCACTTGGGCTGCTACGGCTATGAGCGGAACACCTCGCCCAACATCGACGCCATCGCGCAGGACGGATGCCTGTTTACGGAGTACCACTGTTCGGACGCACCCTGCCTGCCTGCGCGCGCCGCGCTCTTCACCGGGCGGTTTGGCATTCACTCCGGCGTCGTGGGCCATGGCGGAACGGCGGCGGATCTGCGGCTGGAAGGGGAGGGCAGAAACTTTCGCGACTCGTGCGCGGCGACAAACCTGCCGGCCGTACTGCGCAGCTTTGGGATGCACACCGCCTCCGTCTCCACGTTTGCCGAGCGGCACGCCGCGTGGTGGTTTGCCGCCGGGTTCAACGAGCTGTACAATCTCGGCAAGGGCGGCGATGAAATCGCGCAGGAGGTGACGCCCGTCGCGCTGGACTGGCTCGATCGCAACGGCGCGCGCAAGGACTGGTTTTTGCATGTGCACTACTGGGATCCGCATACGCAGTACCGCACCCCGGCGGAGCTAGGCAATCCGTTTGAAGGGCAGCCCAGCTGCGCTCTGGACTGGATCGACCAGACGACGCTGGACGAGCACAAGCGGATGTGCGGTTTTCACAGTGCGCTGGAGGTGACGGGGTATACCGACGCGATTGATCCCGGCCGTGAGCTGCGCTCGGTCGGGCGGATCGAAACGCCTGAAGACCTGCGCCGCAACGTGGACGGATACGACTGCGGCATCTACAACGCGGATCTTGGAATCGGGCAGCTCGTTGGCTGGCTCAAGGAGCACGGGCTGTATGAGGACACCGCGATCCTCGTCACCACCGACCATGGCGAGGACCTCGGCGAGCTGGGCCGCTATAGCGAACACGGCTGCGCAGATTATCCCGTCACGCGCATTCCGCTCATCGTCAAGTGGCCCGGCGGGCAGACGGGCGGAAAGAAGATCGGCGGCCTTCACTACAACACGGACCTGATTCCGACGCTGATGCAGCTGCTCGGCGCGGAGAACATCCATATTCCGTTTGAGATGCACCTCAAGAACATGTTTGGCCCGAGCTACCGGCAGATCTATTTGGGTATGCTGATGGAGCGCTACGACGGCAAGGGCTTTGCGGACAGCATCCGCACCGGCAGCGAAGACGGCTACGACTATCTCGTCGTGTCCTGCGCGACCCACGCGGTTCAGCGAGCGGTCATTTTCGACGGCTATATCTTCATACGCACCTATCACGACGGCTACTGCCTGTTTGAAGAGGAGATGCTGTTTTGCTATTCGGACGACCCGCATGAAACAAAAAACCTTGCGCGCGAACTGCCGGAGGTGGCGCATAAGGGCGGCTATTTGCTCGAACGCTGGGTGGCCGGGCAGATGGGCGCGGGCGCGCAGCGCAGCGCGGTCGACCCGATCTGGACGGTAGTCGCCGAGGGCGGCGGTTACCACAGCAAAGGGCAGCTGCCGAAGTACCTCGAGCGCCTGGAGGCGACGGGGCGTAAGGAAGCGGCCGACGCGCTGCGCGCAAAGTATCCGCCGAAGCGGCCGTAAGAGCGCGGCACGACCTGGGAAACGGGAGCCGAAAGCCATGGCGAAACACATCAGCCTGCTGATCAAGCCCGCATCGAGCCAATGCAATCTCCGGTGCAGATATTGCTTCTATGCGGACGTTGCGGCAAACCGCACGCTGAAAAACTACGGCGTCATGTTGCAGGACACGGCGCAGAAG
>JAEWQH010000011.1 GCA_023399275.1 Bacillota bacterium | reverse complement strand
GCGCAAGAGAGGCAGCCATGTTTTCGTTTTGCACGAGTATGCCTTCCGGTGTGTTCAGATGCATCGGCGCAAAGTTCCATATGGCGAGCACGCCGCTTTCCACCAGCGCGTCGCAAACGCCCTGCGCCTGGGACGCGGGCACCGTGATGATACCGATATGGATGTTCATGTTGCGGCAAATGCTCGTGAGTTTGCCCATGGGCAACACCTGCTTGCCGGAGATTTCGCCGCCGCTGAGGTTTGGGTCCACGTCAAACGCCGCCACAATGCTCAGACCGTATGCTTCAAACCCGCGATAGGAGAGCAGCGCGCGCCCCAGACTGCCTGCGCCGACGAGGACCGCGTCGTTGGAGTTGTCGTAGCCCAGCGTGCGCTCGATGGCCGCGATGAGCTCGTTTGTCTGGAAGCCGGTTTTTGGCTTGCCTGCGGTGTCGCTGACGGCGGCGAAATCCTTGCGCACCTGCACCTCGTTGAGCCCGAGCTGGGCGG
Source organism: Bacillota bacterium (assembly GCA_023399275.1). GTDB lineage: Bacteria > Bacillota > Clostridia > Christensenellales > CAG-138 > UBA7703. Next base: position 16,433 of record JAEWQH010000011.1, on the reverse strand, counting down.
CTACGGTCGGCGCGGAGATGATCTCTGCGCCCGAATCCCGCGCGGCGCGCAGCGCCTGCAGGTAATATGGCATGCGCTGGAGTGCCTGCTTTGAGATGGAGACAGGAGCATGTTTTTCCATGGCGAACCTCCGAAAAACTATATCGATATTATAATACTGCTATTACGGGGCTGTCAACCGATCAACGCGCGGAGGCGCGGGCAAACGCCCGCAGGATCCCTGCGCAAGGGTCTGTTTGAAGGATGCTTTCTTATTATCATATCATAAAGGAGCGTTTCTTTTCCAGTGCGGGTTTGCGGCAGCGGCAAGGCAAAGCTAGGCGCGCTGCTTCACGACAGGGGCGGGCTGATGCGCGGCGCGATACTTGCGGGGGCTGGCAAGCAGCTCCTGCCGGAAGACTTTGGCAAAATAGCTTGGGCTGTTGAACCCCGTGGCAAAGCAGATATCCGAGATGCTCATATCCGAGCCGGAGAGCAGCCCGGCGGCCGCGCGGATGCGGTACTGCAGCAGATAGTCGATGGGCGAGGTGTCCAGCACCTTGCGAAAGCAGCGGTAGCACTCGCTCTCGCTGATGGATGACGCGGCGGCGATCTGCGCGACCGTCAGTGGCTCGGCGTAGTGTGCATGGATATACGCGAGCATCTGCTTGATGCGAACGGCATCCTTATTCTGCACGAGGGTGGTATCGCAAACGCGATCCTGCAGGTTCTCAAGCAGGGTGAGCAGCATTTGCATCAGCGCCACCTGCACGCGGATCTCGTGACCGTAACGGTCGCTGACAAATGCGTCGAAGGCTTCCGCAAAGCGGCGGATTGCCTCCTTCTGCCAAGGGACGTCAGGGCGGAGAACGACATCCGACAGGGTAGCGCAGCGCACCAGCGGCGCGATGTAGCGCTGCTGAATCACGCTCTGCGGAAAGCTTGCGACAAACTCCGGCAGAAACAACAGGCTGTTGATGCGGCAGGCCGCGCCCTTCTGTGCGCGCTTGAGCTTATGCAGCACATTGCTGTTTACAAAGATCGCCTCGCCGGGATGCAGCAGATACTCCGTTTCGCCGCAGAGCACGAGCGTATCTCCTTCAACGGCGAGAACGACCTCCATCTCCTCGTGCCAGTGCCAGGGGATGTTGCCTGTGAGATACTTGCCCGGGTCTTCGTCGTAGCCCGCGCAGGGGTAGATCGGCGTGCCGTGCTTGGTGAGTTCGTGCAGATCGGGCGCGACGGCGATATCGAGCAGCTGAAGTGCTTTCATGATGCGTTCATTCCTTATACAATTGAAGAATTGTGTTATTTTCTAGCTTAATTATATACTAAAGGACATAGAATTGCAAGAATAATAGCAGTCTATTGTGGATCCGTCAGATTGGGATGTGTGTAGAGCGGTATGCGGCGAAAGCCGGGGGATCTTGCCGCCGCGCGCGACCGGCAAAAGCAGGCGTCCAATCAAAAAACTGTTTTTGGGTGGATTACGGCGGGCATCTACGCGCGCGGGTTGCTTTGCGTGCAAGAGGCGGCACCTTACACAGGCGATTTGGAATCGCTCGCCGCTTTTCAGGCATGCGCGCTGTGCTTTCTGAGACGAGGCGAGAAGACATCTGCGCCCATCCGTATTCAACTGCGAACGCAGTGCAAATGGCAACGAGTGCAGAGGTGGGTGGAAAGAGCGGGGGAGCTGTGTGTTGCTGCCGGTATCGAACGCCGGCACCCCCCAAATGCCGGATAGTGCTTGAGCTGCTTTATAGCTCTGCCGCTGAACAGGGAAAGGGCGCACCGCAAGCTGCAGCGCGCCCTGACTTTGCCTATATTGCCGCGAAGCCGGGATGGAGCTAGGCCTCCTTTGCGAGGCTTTGCGCAAGTACTGTTTTTCGCATCACCTCTCCGATGGGGGCGGATATGCTCAGCGTCGCGCTGTCGTTACGCCCGGTTTTGCCGAGGTTGATCACCACGAGGTTGCGTCCGTGAAAATAATCCAGCAGTCCCGCCGCGGGATACACCGCAAGCGACGTGCCTCCGATGATGAGCGTATCCGCCTTGTCGATCTGCGACACCGCGCCGGCGAGCACCCGCTCGTTGAGCGGTTCTTCATAGAGCACGACATCCGGCTTGATCACGCCGCCGCAGCTGCAGGTTGGCACGCCGCTGCGCCGGAGCACGTCCTGCATGGTAAACGCGCGCCCGCAGTTCATGCAGTGATTTTTGTTTGCGTTGCCGTGCAGCTCGATCACCGCGCGGCTGCCCGCCTTTTGATGCAAGCCGTCGATGTTCTGCGTGATGACGGCGCTGAGCCGCCCTTCCTGCTCCATCTTCGCCAGCGCGCGGTGGCAGTTGTTTGGCTGCGCATTCGGATAGAGCAGGAGTTTTCGGTAGTACGCATAGAAGGTCTCCGTATGCTTGAGAAAAAAAGAGCGGCTCAACAGGGTCTCCGGCGGGTAGCCGTACTCCCGAATGGCCGCAAATACGCCGTCGCTGGAGCGAAAATCCGGTATGCCGCTCTCGGTGGACGTCCCCGCCCCGCCGAGAAAGACCGTTCTGCCGGAATGCGTCAGCATCTTTCGAAACTCTTCAACCTTGGGTAACGCATCCTCGCTGATCATGATTTCACACTTTCCGGTTACTTCAGTTTGTTTTACATCGTTGCGAAGGCGGCGCCTCCGCGGCGTGCTCCGGCGCGCACGGCAGGTCTGCCGCCGCACGCTCACCCTTATTATATTTTAGCACGATTTTACCGGACGGGACGCGCGGCGCAAAAATTTTCTCGTGCGTAACGCAACATAGTGTTGGGAAATTGAGCGCTCGTATGGACATTTTGCCATTGGATTGTGTCCAAACGTGATTTTCTCTTGAAAACACTTATTCAGACGGTTTATTCGGTAGATTCCGGCATAATTCTATGTTAAAATGCCTACATGATTACGAAATTCAGCCATGCCAGAATTCTGACGCTGGACGGGGACGCCCCTCTGTTTTCGGGCGAGCTCGTCGTCTCCGGCGATCGCATCGCGTCGCTTGGCGGCGAGGGAAGCTATACCGGTCCGGTGGATCGCGAGATCGACTGCGGGGACAACCTGCTCCTGCCGGGCTTTAAAAATGCGCACACGCACAGCGCCATGACGTTTCTGCGCTCGCTGGCGGACGATTTGCCCCTGCAACGCTGGCTGACGGAGCAGGTATTCCCCAAGGAGGCGCAGCTCACGCCGGACGATATCTACATTCTGACGAAGCTCGCCATCATGGAGTACCTCACAAGCGGCATCACCATGATGTTTGATATGTATATGTCGCGCGAAAGCATCGCCGCCGCCGTCATCGACACCGGCTTTCGCGCGGCGTTGGTCGGCTGCGCAAACGACTACGGCGGCACGGCGCAGGAGACGGCGGATGAGTACGCCAAGTACTCGCATCTCGACCCGCGGCTGACCTACCGGCTCGGTTTTCACGCAGAGTATACGACCGGTACGCCGCTGCTGCGCGATCTTGCGGAGATGGTGCAGCAGATCAAGCAGCCGTTTTACACGCATCTCAACGAAACCGAGCGGGAGGTGGAGAGTTGCGTTGCCCACAGCGGCATGCGGCCCATCGAGTATCTTGATTCGCTGGGGCTCTTTGCTTACGGCGGCGGAGGGTACCATTGCGTGCATGTATCCGAGCGCGAGGTGGATATCCTCAAGGCGCGCGGCATGTACGTCGTCACCTGCCCCGGCTCCAATACGAAGCTCGCCAGCGGCGTTGCCCCGGTTTACGAATACCTGCGCCGCGGCATCCCCGTTGCCATCGGCACGGACGGCCCGGCGAGCAACAATTGCCTCGATTTCTTCCGCGAGATGTTTCTCGTAACCGGCCTGCAGAAGCTGCGCCACGGCGCAGAGGCGGTGAACGCCACGGACGTCTTGACGATGGCCTGCAAAAATGGCGCGTACGCCTGCGGCTTTGACGCATGCGACTGTCTCGCGCCCGGCAAACAGGCGGATCTGATTCTGATCGATCTACAGCAGCCCAACATGCAGCCGCTCAACAACATCGAGAAAAACATCGTCTACAGCGGCAGCAAACAGAACGTTGTGCTCACCATGGTGGCGGGAAAGGTGCTGTATGAGCGTGGGGAATTCCACATCGGTGACGATCCGGAGCGCATCTATGCCAAGGCAAACCGCATCATCCGCGGCATGAAGTGACGCTTCCTGCCTGCTTCCTTCCGTATCCGGCACGATAGAGGATTGACTCAAATGGACTTGCTGCATTCGATCGCTCCGCTGTTTTCCGATTGGGATGAATCGCTCATCCGCTCCGTGCTGCAAGGACACATGGGCTTCGCCATAGCGGATACAGACGATTCTCCCGCCGCGGCGCAGATCGTGATCGGGGATTTTTGCTTTTTTGCGGGCGAACCCAGCGCAGCTTTTGCGGCCAAAGCCGCCGCGCGTGAGATCGTCCCGCAAAACGAGGCTTGGAGCGCGGCCATCGAGCGGGCATGGGGAGATCGGGCACAGCGCCGCCTGCGCTATGCCATCCAGAAAGAGCCGGACGTTTTTTCGCACGCGGCACTGTGGCGCTTCGTCCACTCGCTGCCGAAGGAATATGAACTGTGCCCTTTTGACGAGGCAATCTGTGCACAGGCGGCGGCCGAGGATTGGTCACGCGACTTTTGCGCCTGCTTCGACAGCACGGCGGATTTTCTGGCCCGCGGTGCAGGTTTTGCCGTACTCCACGCAGGACGGCTGGTTTCCGGTGCAAGCAGCTACTGCGTCTACGACGGCGGATTTGAGATTGAGATCGATACCCACCCGGAGCACCGCAGACTTGGGTTCGCGCGCGCGTGCGGCGCGCGACTGATTTTGGAGGCGCTTACGCGCGGCCTGTATCCGAGCTGGGATGCGTTCGATCTGCGCAGCGTCGCATTGGCAGAGCAGCTTGGCTACCATGTGGATCGACCGTATATCATCTACATGCTGCGCGAGGGATGACGCGCGGCTGCGCATTTGGCGGCATCCGCACACAACAAAAACAAACCCCCGATCCGGTCTGCTTGCCGAAACGGGGGTTTTTGTCATGCTAGGCGTTATCCCATGGCGGGCAGGGCCTTGTTTGTCCCGCGCTTGCGAAGGAGGCTCTTGCGTTCCCTGGTCAGGAATGCGACGGTATCCTTGATGGTGGCGCTGATGTCGCGCGGCTTATATCCGAGATCATGCTTCGCTTTCTCATAGGTAAAGCGGGCGTTGCTCGTGAGCGTATAGAGCGTATAGCGCGTAAAGAGCGGGGATTCATGCCGGATCTTGTAGTACAGCTCCGCCAGCGGCGCCGTCAGCTTGGCAAACCACAGAGGCAAAACGGTGGTGATCTTCCGGCCGCCGGTCACGCGGGAGAGCGTGCTGAGCAACTCGCGTACGGGGATGTAGCGGTTGGAGAGGATGTAGCACTCGCCTTTTTTGCCTTTATCCGCCGCGGCGATGACGCCCTCGGCCACATCACGCACGTCCACAAAATCGTAGCCGCCCTCGACGCAGGCCGTCAGCGAGCCATTGAGATAGCTGATGATCATCTGCGTCAGGTGGCCACGGCCATAATCATTCGGACCGATGATGCCGGAGGGGTGGATGACCGTCGCGTCCAGCCCGGCCCGCGCCGCATCCAGCACGATCTGTGTTGCCGCCGCCTTGGTCTTGGCATACAGGCCGATGACGGTCTCCGGCTGGAAGCCCTCGACCTCGTGGATCACGCTGCCATGCGGCAGCTCGGGCAGGGCGTGCACCGAACTGATGTAGACGAGCTTCTTTACGCGATGTTCCTTGCAGAGACTCACAACGTTCTCCGTTCCGCGTACGTTGACGTCCACTACGCGCTGGTCATACTTCGACGCGACGGAGACGATCCCCGCACAGTGGATGAAGTAGACCTCGTCGTCCTCCTTGAGCCCGTAGAACAGCGGCTCCAACGAGGGCCTGTCACGAACATCTCCGCGCACGATGGAGACTGCGTCTCCGTAGAGCATGGTAACGTCCTCGTTTGGCAGGGCAAAGCCGCGGACGGTTTCGCCCTGAGCAAGCAGCTCGCGTGCAACCGTGTTGCCCAAATGCCCGCCCACACCGGTGATAATATAAACTCGTTTCATGAGAGATACGCCTCGCTTTCATGGTCTCACAACGAAAAATGCAGTTATTCCACTCGTTTTCGATCCTATCGTCAGCATAGCCGCTTATTGTTACACAGCTATTACGAAAAACCGACGATTTGCCGACAACTTTACGTCTTTTTTATGAAGCGTCAATGTTCGCGCTTCAAAAAGCACGAAAGGACGCTCCCCGAGGGCATTGCTGTCCTTGCAAATGCATTTTATCAATCGATTTTCAATAATTTCTCAAGCGGTTCTCAATTTTTTGTCAAGCAAAATCAACGGATGCTTGCCATGGGGGTTGAAATAAAAAAGCCCGGTCGGCTATGCGCCGTCCGGGCTTTTTCGTCGTGGGTTACTCGGGTTTGGGTGCGCCCACCGGGCAGACGTCCGCACAGTTGCCGCAGTCGATGCACTTATCTGCGTCGATTACGTAGATCGAGCCTTCGCTGATCGCTTCGGTCGGGCACTCGGCCGCGCATGCGCCGCAGCTGATGCACTCATCAGAGATCTTGTAAGCCATGTTCCGTTCCTCCGTGTCCAAATTTCGTAAATATTATAACACAGCGGTGCAAAACGTCAACACGGTGGGGGACAAAATCAGCATCGCGCCGCGCGCTTGCGAGCGCACGCTACTCGCGCGTTTGCTCCGCCTGTCCGTTCGGCTTTGGGCGGTTTGCGCCACCGCGCTTGCGCCGGCTGCTGCGCTGGTTCTCCTGCGCCGATGCGCTCGGCTGTCCTTGCGGCTGCTGGCCTTGTTGCTGCCTAGGCTGACCCTGACGGGGCTGCTGCCCGTCGGGGCGTTGTTTTTGCTGCCCCGCAGGACGTTGCTTGGGCTGCTGTGCGGGCTGTGCCTGCGCGCCTTCCTGCGCGGGAGCGCCGTTCGGACGGGGGGCGCCTTTGCCGCGTCCGCCGCGCCTGCGGCGCTTGTGGTCGGGGCTGCGCTCCTGCGCCGCCGCGCCATCCGCCGCGGGCTTTTTTGCAGCGGGCTGGCTGCGCTCCGGCCAGGCTTCCTCCTGCTGCTCCGCCTTTGCCGCCTGCGCGGCCAGAGCCTCAGGCGGAAGCGGTTCGCCGGGCTTTGCAAGCATCGTGTAATGAAACTCCCGAAGGTCGATGCTGCCGTCCGGCATGGTCAGGCGCACCTTGGTCTTCTCGGTGATGACGTTGTTGTCCACCACTGTTCCGATACCGTCCGGCGTGAGAATTTCGCGGTTGACGTGTGGCATGCGCCGCTTCATCTCTTCATAGCAGCTTTGCTCATACTGCAGGCAACACATGAGCCTGCCGCAGAGCCCGCTGATCTTCGTGGGGCTGAGCGAGAGACTTTGCTCCTTCGCCATCTTGATGGAGACGGGGTGAAAGTCATCTAAAAACTGCTTGCAGCACACCACCCTGCCGCAGGATCCGAGCCCGCCGAGCATCTTTGCCTCGTCGCGCACGCCGATCTGCCGCAGCTCGATGCGCGTGCGAAACTGGGACGCCAGATCCTTGACCAGCTCGCGGAAATCTACCCGCTCATCCGCGGTAAAATAAAACACGAGCTTGCTTCCGTTGAACGAATACTCTGCGCTCACGAGGTGCATATCCAGCTTGTGCTGTTCGATCTTCTGCTGGCAGACGCGAAACGCATCACCCTCCTTGGCGCAGTTTTGCTCGCGCATTGCGGTGTCCTGCTCGCTCGCGGGGCGCACCACAGGCTTGAGCGGGGAGACGATGGAGGTCTCCTCAACGTCCATTGCCAGCTGCGCTACTTCGCCATATTCCTGACCGCGTGCGGTTTCGACGATGACGCCGTCCCCTTCGCAAAACTCGAACTCCAATGGATCAAAATAGTAGATGCGTCCGCTCGATTTGAATCGTACGCCGATTACCTTCATGCTGTTCTTTGCTCCTTCTATGTATCCGCGCCGCCAACATTGCAGCGCGCACAGGCTTAAATTGGTACGATGACCGCGCAATTACTCGGCGAACATCCTCGCAAGCGCGCCGTCGATGGTGAGGTAGACGCTTGCTCCTGCGGCCAGCCGCTGCTGCGCGCTGGCTAACATTTCTATGATACCCTGTATCTGCGCTGTTGTAAAGCGTGACGAGATCCTGAAAACCAGCGCATCCCGATCACTGTTGCGCGGCGGGATTCCGCCCAGCACATCGCCAAGCGCGTCCTGAAAGATGCTGCTCCAGACCGTAAGCAGAGACAAGGCCAACTGCAGGTCGCCCTTCTTCTTTTTTTTCCCGGCTTTTGTCCGGATTTCCCCGTCTGCGGGGTCGTCCTGCTCGGCATCTGCGCCATAGACGCTCAGAAGCTCCGCCGCCTCCGAGAAGGGGGCATGTTCGAAAACCGCGCGCTCGAGGATGGTGAGTGCATTCGCACGAAACGACCGCGCCACATCGGAGGCATATGCGCGCGCGCGGCCAGGGATCCCGTCCGCCAGCGCGGCGAAGAAGCGTGCCTCGTTCTCCGGCATACCTTCTTTGGACAAGATCCGCGTGGTTTCACCGACGTTTCCCGCGCCGAGCCGCTCGATCACGCAGCGCGAGCGAATCGTCGGGAGCAGGCCGAATTCGTTTCCGGTGAGGATCAGCAGCGTTTCGCTGTGCGGCTCCTCCAGCGTTTTGAGCAGCGTATTTTGGATCTGCGTGCTCATATTCTGCGCGTTTACAAACACAAATGCACGCTGTCCGCCGTTGAAGCCCTGCAACGCGGCGGACGAGAGCAGCGTGCGGATATCCTCCACCTTGACCGCGCTTTCGCCGACCTCGCTGTAGTTTGGGCAGTTGAGCAGCCGCTCCGGCGCGTCCTCACCCAGGCAATAGAGTGCTGCGCAGCGGCGCGCAAGCTCGCGCCGTCCGCTGCCTTCCGGCCCGGAGATCAACACGGCGTGCGGCATGCGGCCTTGTTTTATCGCTTCGGTCAGCCGATCTTGCATGAGTTCCTCTGCTTTTTTTCGATCTTTTCCGTGCCCGGCCGGACACGGATTTCCGCCCTTTCGGGACTTGCCTGAAAACATGCGCGCTACTCGCGCATGACAAATACGCTTTCATTATATACGCCAAACAGCGCCCCGCCCGCCCGCGCTTGCGCGCGCAGATAATCCACAGCGAGCCGGTCGATGACCTCGCCGGGCATGACGAGCGCGATGCCCGGCGGATAAATGCCGATCGGCTCGGCGGCCACACATCCTTCCGCTTCTGCCAGCGGCACCGTTCGCGCCGGCGAAAACACCGCCTCGCGGATGCTTGCACGCTGGGTCCTTGCGGCAAAGCGGATCGCCTCCCCGTCCGACCGCGCCGAGCGTGGCGCGCGCTGCGGCAGCTGCGTCAATGCGGATAGCAGACGCACATACCAGTCCGCATCGTCGCTTGGCGTGGTGATCAGCACCAGGCGCCGTTCGTCGGCCATCTCGATGTAGATGCCGCGCTGTTCCAACAAAGCGAGCGCTTCATAGCCGGTATACCCACGGCCGGTAACTTCGATCACCAACCGCGTTCGGTCCCGCTCAAAGACGCCGACGCCGACCGAATCCAGAAACACGCTAAACCCCGAAATAGACGCGATCTCGTGCTCGAGTGCAACACAGCGCGCAACCTGTCCCGTCCAGTCCCGCCGACCGGCCATATAGACCGACCAGTCGAGCGAGGCCATCAGCAGGTAGGATGGGCTCGTTGTCTCCGTCATCGCGAGCGCGCGGCGCAGGCGCTCCGGCGAAATGCGACATGCGCCGAGGTGCAGGCTCGCAGCTTGCGTCAACGCATCCATGGTCTTATGCTGCGAGTGCGAAAACAGATCCGCAACACCGCCGAGTGCGCGCGGCAGCGCATCGGAAAACGGAAAATGCGCCCCATGCGCCCCGTCCACAAACAGCAGCGCGCCATGCCGGTGTGCCACATCTGCAAGGGCGGCGATGTCCGCGCAAAATCCATACATGTTCGGAGAGGTGATCAGCGCGGCGCTTGCACCCGTCTGCGTTAGCCTGCGCTCGAGTTCTGCCGCCGTCACCATGCCCAGAAGGCCGCGCGCTTCGTCATACTCCGGCGCGATGTAGCATGTCTCGATGCCGCGCAGCGCTGCACCGTTTACTGCCGAACGGTGACAGTCCCGTGCGAGCAGCAGCTTCTCTCCTTCGTCGAGCGCAAGGATCATCGCCTGGACGGCGTTGGTTGCGCCGTTGACGACAAAAAAAGAGGTATCGACGCCATATGTCCGCGCCATATTTGTCTGCGCCGCAGCGATTGCGCCATGTGGGGCGTGGAGGTTATCGGTGTTGCTCAACTCGGTGACGTCCCAGAGCTGCAACTCGTCGCGCCAGAATCCGGCCAGCCCGCGTCCTTTGTGCCCGGGCATATGAAAGCGTGCAGGGTTCTCGCGCTCGTATGCGCCGAGCGCCTCCTGCAGCGTCTCGTTCGTTGTCGTGGTGCGTTTATCCATGTGTCGTATCGATCGCTCTTTCTGCGTTGCACACTTGCCATTGGACGCTCAGCCGCGCCACAAACGCTTCGCTCGCGCTGATGACATAGGCTCTTTGTCGTGCGCCATACCGGGCTGTGATCCGGGTCTGAAGGTTTCTGGGGGGCAAAGCGGCGCGTACGATGTGCCCCGCTGCGCTTCCCCCTCCGACATCGGCCTGAATGGCGGATATATCGCTCAGCAAAATCGCCGCCAGCGTCTTTTCGCTGCGTCCGCCAATTTGCTCGATGGCCAGCATTTTATCGGTCAATGTGTAGCGGTAGCACAGGTGATGCCGACGGTAAAGATAGCACCCGCCGAGCGCGAGCAGGGCATATAAGCCCGGCTGCGTGACATACCGTGGGATCTGCCAGCGCGCATAGAGCAGGTTGCCGAGCGAGATGCAGCCGATCATCAGTACGATCAACGCGGCATAGACGGCGCCTGCGGAACGCGTGATCCTGTGTTTCGGTTCTGCCGTCTCGATGTCGATCAGTGTGACAACGGCGTTCTCAACCATGTCCTTATTATAGTGAGCAAGCCGCAAAACGTCAATCAAAGACGAGTAATTTGAAGATAACAAACGATTTTGAATCATATTTCGCAATAATCGTCGTTCTTAGCCTACGGCGTTTATTGCAACCGGTGTTGAATTCATGTAGAATCTTCGAGTACGTTCCTCCTTAGCTCAGTCGGTAGAGCATGCGGCTGTTAACCGCAGTGTCGTTGGTTCGAGTCCAACAGGGGGAGCCAAACGAAAGACGCCACCCGTCGCGGTGGCGTCTTTCGTTTCGCTCCATCTCGATCCAAGGACTTGAATCCACGTGAAAAGCGCCGTGGTGTTGGCGGTTTTGGCGGGTGGATAGCGCCGCTATGTGGCTACGCGGCGGGGTGCGCAAGCTGCCTGCAGGCGAAGCGGTGCGGCCATAGGGCAAATCATAAAAGCCCGTAAACAGTGCGTTTTCGGGCTTTTATTGACTCTCTGCCTGTAGTGCTGGGTTTAGGGGGGAATTGACTGGTCATCCAGTCGATTTACATCGCCTGTTTCTCGAGCTCTTCTTTCTCCAGAATGGTATAGGCGACTTTGCCGACGAGTGTTTTGGGCAGTTCACTGCGGAATTCGATATCATATGGCATGGCATACTTGGCCACAAGCTTGCTGCAGTGCGCGAGAAGTTCATCCTTGAGCACGGGAGTGGGGAGGATATTTGGCTTGAGCACGACAAACGCCTTGATCTTCTGCATGCGGTAAGAGTCCGGCACGCCGATGACGCAGCTCATGAGCACCTTCTCGTGCGCGTCGATCGCGTTTTCGATCTGAGACGGGTAGACGTTGTAGCCGCTTGTAATGATCATCCGCTTGATGCGCTGTTTGAAAAAGATGAAGCCGTCCGCATCCATACAGCCAAGGTCGCCGGTGTGCAGCCAAACGTGACCGTCCGGATGCCGCTTTAGCACAACCGCCGTCTCCTCCGGCTGGTTGACATATTCCATCATGACGGAAGGTCCGCAAAGGCAGATTTCGCCGTCCTCGCCATAGGGCATCTCATCCGTGGTGCCGACGCGGACGATCTTGTAGTATGTATCGGGGAAAGGCAGGCCGATGCTGCCCTCGCGGTACATATCGTATGGCGTCAGGCAGCTGGCGGTGACGCACTCCGTGGTGCCATACCCCTCGCGAACCTGAACGGTTGCCCCATGCTCGGCCAGAAATGTGTCGAACTTCTTCTTTAGCTCGATGGAGAGTGTGTCCCCGCCGGAAAAGACGCCGAGCAACTGGCTCATGTCCACACCGTCCATATACGGGTTTCGCGTGATGCCCTCGTAGAGCGTGGGAACGCCTGCGATGTAGTTTGGCTTTTCTTTTTTGAGCAGTTTGGCGTAGCTCTCCACGGAGACGCGCGGCACGAGGATGGCCGTTACGCCGGCGGCGAGCATCGTGTGGATGCATACGCCTAGGCCGAAGCCATGGAACATCGGCATTGCGGCCAGCATCCGCTTGCCCGGTACCACGCAGTGGCCCATGGCGCAGGTCTGCAGCGCAAGCGCGTTGAAGTTGAGGTTGCTCAAAAGGATGCCTTTGGTCGTGCCGGTCGTGCCGCCGGAGAAGAGGATGGCGGCGGGATCCGTGCCGCGGCTCTCGACGAAGCAGGATTCATCGCGCTGCTTTGCGCCGCTTTGAAATGCGTTCCAGCCGAGCACATCCGCATCCTTCTGAACCTTCGGTATCTTCCGTCCCTGCGTGAGCGCGAAACCGATCTTCTTGAGCGGGGACAACGCGTCCTTTACACTGGTGAGTACGAGCGTCTCAATGGCGACCTCGGCCCGTACTTCTTCAAATTTGCCGTAAAACGCATCGAGCGTGACGACGGCTTTGGAGCCGGAGTCCTTGACGTAGAACGCGATCTCGCCGACGCTGGAGAGCGGGTGGATCATCGACGCGACGGCGCCGATGCGGTTGAGCGCGTAGAAGCAGAGCACGATCTGCGGGCAGTTCGGCATGCAGAGCGTGACCCGGTCGCCCCGCCGGATGCCGATTGCGGCAAAAGCGCGCGCCGTTTGCCGCACTTGGCGCACGAGCGCTTGGAAGCTTGTGGCCTTGCCCATGAAGGTGACGGCGTTATAGTCCGGGTAGAGATTCGCCGCCCGCTCTACCATGTCGAACATGGACACATCGGGATAGGAGAGCCGCTGATCCACGTCCCCGTAAAACGCGTGCCACGGGGCTTTGACATTGGACATATCTTCGCAGAAAGGAAAGCACTGATCAGTATTCAAGGTTGAGTTCCTCCTTGGCCGGAATATCGAGCAACTCCGGCTCGGCTAAGAATTTTTTGAGCAGGCGGACGGTCTTTGCGTAGTAGTATCCGTCCGCGATGCGCTCGTCCAGCGTGAGGCCGAGGTTGAGCGCGGGCTTGATCTGCACGGAGCCATCCGCACCGTAAAAGGGCTGCAGATGTTTTTCACCGACCACGACGAAGACCGAGTTTGTACCCCAATTGGTCAGGTGGTGATACCCCGCGTTGAGCTGAATGGAGCCCAGGTTGGAGATGAACACCGTGCTGTTGTAGGGGTCCTCGCTGGCGAGCGAAGCCGGCATATGCCCGTGTGCATCCAGTGTGCGCAGCGTTGCTATGATGAGCTTGCGCATCCACATCGGCGTTTTAGCGAGCGTATCGAGGATATCCGTCGTGCCGTCTTTTCGGTTGCTCTTTCGCACGGAATGGACAAAATCGCAGATCTTGTCGTGGACGACGTCGATGGCGGCCTTTTCGCTCGCGGGGTCGTATTTGAGAATCATGATGGATTCATCCCCGTTGTCCGAAAACGCCTTTTTGACGATGAAGGAAAATGAGATATGGTCGCGGTCGAAGTAGCGGTTGCCGATGATGAAGCGGTTCATGCGCGGCCGCATTTCGATGGTGCGCGACAAAGCCGTGAGAATCACCTGGAAAAACGTGTATTTGAATGCGGGGTTCTGTGCATTTTTCTTTGCGAGATAGGCTTCGATTGCGCTCATGTCGATGAGCTCCTGAATGAATGCCTCGTTATCCGCGCGGTTTGGCAGCATGATCGGCATGAATACGTGCATCGAGTCCAGATCGCGAACGAGAGTTGCGTCGCGGCGGTCGCCGCGGCGGCGGTTTTTTTTCACTTCCATCGCCATTTCATTCCAATCTTGAAGTATGAGTGCAAATATGCCTAGAATATATACGTTTCTCAACAAATTGTCAACGAAATGTCACAATTCTCAAGCGCTCCGCATACAAAAAAACGGTGTATCGGCAGGCGCGGACGGCAAGCTATCCCCGGAAACGAGGGAGGTAATCCCCCGAAACATTGACAAACTGTAGGAATATCGGCTATACTTCATCTATATAATATCGCGAGAGGAAAGCTATGAGCGACGAAGAGAGCGACAGTACCGGCGACCACTACCATAATCGCATGACCGGATATTTTCTGAAGCACATAATCTGTCTCTGTTGACGAAGGAAGAGTACAGGTTATGCTTTTTCTATTTCTTGGCGTATCGCGCCGGGAGCGGGGAAAGCGGGCTTCTTTCTTTGATTGCGCGCAAATGCCGCGCAAAACACTTTTTTTGATCGGATCGATACGGAGTTTAGGAAATGGAGAACGACCCTTTATTTTGGCAGATCATCCTGCAGGTGGTGCTGATTGCGCTCAACGCCGTCTTTGCCTGCGCAGAGATTGCCGTCATCACCATGAACGACGCGAAGCTCGCCAAGCTGGCCTCGGAAGGGGATAAGCGGGCGATCAAGCTTGCGCGACTGACCAGCCAGCCGGCGCGGTTTCTCGCGACCATTCAGGTGGCTATTACGCTGTCCGGTTTTTTGGGCAGCGCGTTTGCGGCGGATAACTTTGCAAAGCGCATTACGACCGCGCTTTCGCAGAGCATCACGACCATCCCGGCCAAAACGATCAACACCATTTCGGTGCTGGTCATCACGCTGATCTTAACGTTTGTCACGCTTGTGTTTGGCGAACTGGTGCCCAAGCGCGCCGCCATGAAAAACGCGGAGAAGCTCGCGCTCGGCATGGCCGGACTCATCAGCGGCGTTGCGAAGGCATTTGCGCCGCTGGTGTGGCTGCTGACCGCCTCGACCAACGGCATCCTCCGCCTGATCGGCATCGACCCCAATGCGGAGGATGAGGAAGTCACCGAGGAAGAGATCCGCATGATGGTGGACGTCGGCACGGAAAAAGGCACCATCGAGGCCAGCGAAAAAGAGATGATCCACAACGTGTTTGAGTTTGACAACGTCTCCGCCGAGGATATCCTCACGCACCGCACGCAGGTGGACATCCTCTGGCTGGACGAGAGCGACGAGGACTGGGCGGAGACCATTCACGGCACGCGCCACTCGTTTTACCCCATCTGCCGGGACAGCTCGGACGACGTGGTCGGCATTCTCGACGCCAAGACATATTTTCGCTTGAGCGATCGCACGCGGGAAAGCGTCATGTCGCAGGCGGTGCAGCCGCCGCGCTTTGTGCCGGAGACCATCAAAGCCGACGATCTCTTCCTCGATATGAAGCGCAGCCGCAACCACTTCGCCGTGGTGATGGACGAATACAGCGGCATGTGCGGCATCGTAACCATGAACGACCTCATCGAGGTGATCGTGGGCGACATCGACGAGGATGAAGACGGCGAGGAACAGATCATCACGTCCGTATCCGACGGCGTCTGGCGGACACACGGCTCCGTGCAGCTTGAAGACATTGCGGAGGCGATCGGTTGCGAGCTGCCGATCGACGAATTTGACACCCTCAACGGCCTCGTCTTCAGCGTGCTCAACGAGATTCCGGAGGACGGAACGGAGTTCTCCGTCGATGTTGCCGGCCTCCATGTGGAAGTGCAGGATATGAAAAACCACGGCATCGAGCGGGCCCAGATCTCGCTGCTGCCGGCGCAGGGCTCCGAACCGGAGCCGGCAAAATAGAGCGTTCGAACGCAACCGCAAGGGAGGGCGATGGCCCTTTGCATGCACGACTATTCGAATAAGACCGGTGATCCCGATGCTGCGCAAAAAGAAAGAGACACAAGCATAGAGACGATCGATGCGCGAGCACGTTTTTGCGGGCACAAAGTGTCCTGTGCCGTTCGTCATGCGTAGATATGCGGTACCGTCTTGGGGGTGAGTAAGCCCTCCGTATCGCGCGGATCCGGATCGGGATGAACGGCTTTCCCGCTTCGGAGACCATTTTTATCCAGGAGGCGCTGCTCCCCTGTTTCGGTTGAAACAGGGGATTTGCGTATGCACCAAGCGCCGGCGGTTTCCCGCCGGCGCACAAACGCTTGATGGATGATTTTTTCAGTTCTTTTCGATGTTCACGCTGCCGCTGACCGTGTTGAAG
>JAEWQH010000065.1 GCA_023399275.1 Bacillota bacterium | reverse complement strand
GCGTATACGCGCCGATCGCAGCCTCCAGCGCGGAGAAATCGATCTGAAAGTGCGCCATATCCGGCTCCACCACGACGAGCTTTCCGCCCGCCGTTGCGGCAAAGCAGCTGTACTCCGGAAAGAACGGCGCGATGGCGATAAACTCCGTGTCCCGATCCACCGTCAGCGCGCGCAAGACGGAGGTCAGCGCAGCCGCCGCGCCGCAGGTGATGTAGAGATTGCGGCGGGTGAACGACGAACCGAAGCGGCGATTGAGATTTTCGGCGATTGCGTCGCGCGCTTCATTGGCGCCCGGCGCGCTCGTGTAGCCATGCAGCGCGGAAGGATCGCAGGTGTTCAGAAGCCGGATCATCTCCTGTGTAAACTGCGCGGGTGGGGGAACGGACGGGTTGCCGAGCGAGAAATCGTAGACGTTTTCTTCGCCGACCTCTGCCGCGCGCTTGCGGCCGAACTCGAAGAGCTCGCGGATGGCGGAGCGCACGCGGCCCAGATGGAGCATATCGTTGGATACCATGTAGTTACCTGCCTTTGTCTATAAACCCTTGCGGGTGATGATCAAGCTTCAAACCGGTAGCCCGCGTCGAACGCCGCAAGGTTGAGCGCGAGCGCCTTGGGCGGTACGGATGCGGTCAGCGCGGCGTTCCAGTCGATCGCCTCGAGCGCAAACGCGCGCACGAGCGCGCCGAGCAGCACGATGTTGGTACAGCGGATGTTGCCAAGCGACTTTGCGATCTCGCTCGCTGGGATGACGCGAAGATCAAATGCCCCTCGCAGCTGCTCGTAGATATTTTGCGGATACGCCGCCGCCCCGCTCGCAACCGGCAGCGGCATAACTTCATAGTCGTTGACCAGCGCCGTGCCGCCGACCCTGAGCAGATCGGCGTAGCGCGCGGCCTCAAGCTTTTCAAACGCGACGAGCACATCCGCTTCGCCGCGCCCGACGATCGGAGAATGCACCTTCTCGCCGTAGCGCACCTGCGTGGAGACCGAGCCGCCGCGCTGCGCCATGCCGTGCACCTCGCTCATCTTTACGTCATAGCCCGCCTGCACGAGGCCTGCGGTGAGGGTTTTGCTCATCAAGAGCGTGCCCTGCCCGCCGACGCCGCAGATGAGAATGCTCTTTCCGGTAAAGCCTGCCATACGAATCATGCTCCTTTCGGCTCGTCGAGGCGTGAGATTGCGCCAAAGGGACACGCTTGCGCGCAGACCGTGCAGCCGGCGCAGAGCGTCTGGTCGATCTCGGACTTGCCCTCGCGCATATGGATGGCGGGGCAGGCGACCTTGAGGCACATCTTGCAGCTGCGGCACTTTTCGCGATCCACAACGCACTTACCCACGTCGTGCTTGATGCGCTTGATGAGCAGGCAGGGCCTTCGCGCGATGATCGCCGCCGGAACCTCGCTGGACAGCGCGCCGTCCACGGCCTGCTGCATCGCTTTGAGGTCCTGCGGGTCGACGACGATCACGTTGCCAAAACCGAAGCTCTGCAGCACGGCTTCGATCGATATCTTTGCTGCGATCTCGCCTTCGAGCGTATAGCCCGTGCCGGGGTTATCCTGGTGGCCTGTCATGCCGGTGATGGAGTTATCCAGCACGCAGGGGATCATATGCCCCTTATTATATAGGATTTCGACCGCGCCGGTAAGCCCGCTGTGAAAAAAGGTGGAGTCCCCGACTACGCCGAAAACCTTTCGGTCGGTCACGCCCTGCTGCGCGAACGCCTTGGACATGCCCATGCCCAGCGAGAATCCGCCCCCCATGCAGGCGCAGGTGTCCATCGCGGAAAGCGGGGCCGCGTAGCCGAGCGTATAGCAGCCGATGTCGCCTGCGACGACGAAATCCTTGTGCTTGCTCATGACATAGAAAAAACCGCGGTGCGGGCAGCCGGGGCAGAGCGCGGGCGGACGGGGCACGAGGTCGATGCCGAGCTGCGCCGTCTCCGGCTCCGTGCCGAAGACACTGCGGCGCACGATCTCGGGGTTGAGCTCATACATCGGCGGGATCACGCGCTTGCCGACGCAGGCGATACCTGCGGCCTTGAGCTGCTCTTCCATAAATGGCTCGAGCTCCTCCACGACATAGAGCGTCTCAACGTTGGAGGCGAACGTGCGGATCAGGTCCATCGGCAGCGGCCAGGTGAAGCCGAGCTTGAGAAAGGAGGTGTCCGCCGGAAAGACCTCTTTGGCATACTGGTAGGCGATGGATGCGCTGAGCACGCCGATCTTGCCGCCGTTGAGCTCCATGCTGTTGAGCGGGCTGCGGTTGGCGTAAGCTTCCAGGGCCTTGAGCTTCTCCTCCAGCTGCGGCCGGTGCCGGCGCGCGTTTGCCGGCGTGCTGACGTATTTTGAGATGTTGCGCACATACCGCGCAGGGGTAATCTCCGCTCGTTCGCCGAGCGAGACGAGACTCTTGCTGTGGCTTACGCGCGTGGTGGTGCGAAACAAAACGGGGATGTCGAATCGCTCGGAGATATCGTATGCTTCCTTGATAAAGTCCTTGCACTCCTGCGAGTCGGCCGGCTCGATGAGCGGAATCTTGGCAAACTGCGCATAGCGGCGGTTATCCTGCTCGTTTTGGGAAGAATGCATATCCGGGTCGTCGGCCGTGACGATGACAAACCCTGCGCCCACGCCGTTGTAAGCCGCGGTGAATACCAGATCCGCCGCAACGTTGAGGCCGACGTGCTTCATCGCGGTGAGCGAGCGTGCGTTTGCGACGCATGCGCCGTAGGCGACCTCTGCTGCGACCTTCTCGTTTGGCGCCCACTCGGCATAGAGCGCGTCCTTGTACTGCGCTAGGTTTTCGAAGATCTCGGTGCTCGGCGTGCCGGGGTAGGCGGAGCAGACGGCGACGCCCGCCTCATATGCGCCGCGCGCGATGGCCTCGTTGCCGGTGAGGAGCTGCCGTGTGTTTCCGCTCATATGTTGTTTCCTTTCTGCGCCGCGACGGCGCCGAGCGCGAGGGAGGCGAGCTTAGCCTCCGCCGGGTCTGCGCGCGATACCAGCACGATGGGGCAGCGCGCGCCGAGCACGAGACCGGCTGAGCGCGCCTGCGCAAAATATGTGAGCGACTTGCCGAAGCAGTTGCCCGTTTCATAGTTTGGCATCAGCAGCAGATCCGCGTCGCCCGCGCCCACAGCCGTGTATTGCTTATGCGCGCATGCTTGCGGGCTGACGGCCAGATCGAGCGCGACCGGGCCGAATACGTTCATGCTGTAGCGCGACCAGTCGAGTCCGCTGAGCGCTTTTGCATCCAGCGTGGAGGGGATCTTCTCGCTGACGATCTCGCTGCCGCTGAGGACCGCCGCTTTTATGGAAGGATACCCGATCGAGAGCAAGAACCGCGCGGCGTTCTCCAATATCATGCGCTTTTTATCCAGATCCGGCGCGGGGTTCATAGCCCCGTCGCTGACAAAGAGCAGCTTGCGGTAGGCGGGCAGCTCGAAGGCCATCACGTGTGAGAGCAAGCCGCCGAGCAGCAGCCCGGAGTGTACCACCGCGCGCAGAAAGTCCGTCGTGTTGAGGATGCCTTTCATCAGGTAGTCCGCCTCGCCGGTTTCCACGGCGCGAACCGCCGCGCGCGCGCAGGCTGCATCGCCGCCCTCCGGCTCGACGATGGTAAAGCCCGTCTCATCCGTGCCGAGGGAGGCGAGGAGGCGGCGGATCTTTGCTGCGTCGCCAAACAGTACGGCAGAGCAGATGCCTTCCGCGCGCGCGGCGAGCAGGGCTTTGAGCACATCCGCGTCGTGCGCGCTAGCGACCGCGACGCGCAGCCCGAGTCCCTTCGCCTGCCGGAGAAACCCGTTGAGCGTTTGTTGCATGTGATGCATTCTCCTCTTTGTTTGATATACGAAAAAGCTATTGTAAAACCGACTCGGCATAGGAGCGCGCCGGTTCGCCGCGCAGCATGCGCAGCGCGCCGAGCGCGAGCGCGCGCATCTCCTCCTCGCCGGGGTAGCGCAGGATGGGCGCGATCGTTTCGACATAGCCGGAGACCTCCGCACAGAAGCGCTCGGAGTGCGCGATGCCGCCCGTTAAAAGAATGGCGTCTACGCAGAAGCGCAGCACGGCAGCCATTGCGCCGATGTCCTTGGCGTGCTGATACGCCATGGCGCGGTAGACCAGCTCAGCCTGCGCGTCGCCCGCGCACATGCGCCGCTCGACCTCGCGGAAATCATGCGTGCCAAGATATGAAAAAACCCCGCTTTCAAACGAGAGCCTGCGTTTGAGGTCCTGCTTGCTCACGCCGCAATAGCAGAGGTTGACGAGCGCGTTGACGGGGAGGGAGCCCGCGCGATCGAGGGAGAAGCTGCCTTCGTCCTTCACGTTGAACACGTCCACCACGCGTCCCTTCTCATGCGCGGCGATCGAGACGCCGCCGCCCATATGCGCAACGATGAGGTTGAGCGCTTCATACGGTCGGCCGAGGTCTGCCGCGGCCTTGCGCGCGGTCGCTTTTTGGTTGAGTGCGTGGAAAAAGCTCTCCCGCTCCATCCCGGCGAGGCCGGAGACGCGCGCGAGCGGCTGCAGTTCGTCCACCGAAACCGGATCGACGAGGTAGGCGGGGATATGGGCCTCCTTGGCGATTGAGCGGGCGATGACCGGCCCGAGCGAAGAGGCATGCTCGCCAAACGGCGGGTCGTAGATATCCTGAATTACCAGATCGTCTATGGCGTAGGTGCCGCTCGGGATATGGCGCACCAACCCGCCGCGGCTGCAGACCGCGTCGAAAGAAGCAGGCGCATAGCCCGCCTGCTCCAGCGCGCGCCGCACGAGCCCCTCGCGCAGCGGGAGCTGGTCGGTGACGCGCGAAAAGCCCGCGAGCTCCTCCGGCGCGTGGGAAAGGGACGCGAAAAAAACCTCCGCCTCATCCTCGTAGACCGCAATTTTGGTCGAGGTAGCGCCGGGGTTGATGACGAGTATGCGCATTTGGCGTCCTCCGGTTTTTTGGCTTGGGCGGGCAAGCGAAACACCTGCCCGCTGATGCTATCCTATTCGCTGCCGCGCTTTTGTGTCAACGGCGCGGGGCGAAATATATAGTATATTTATTCAGGATCGGGCGCCGATTCCGCGCAACAATCCGACATGCGGCACGCGGGAATTCATCCGGCATGCATAACGGCCGCCGCGTGGACGGCCGCGAAACGCCGCGCGCAAAGCGCAGCTTGCCAGATGGCATAACTTGGTGTATTATACAGCTAATACACTAAGCGGAAAGGAAGGATGTCATGGTTCGCATCTTCATCGTGGAGGACGACGAGGTCATTGCAAGCGAGGTGGCGAGGAGCCTGCGCAGCTGGGGGTTCGAGGCCGTGATCGCGTCTGCGTTTGACCGGATCGACGAGGAGTTCGCAGGCTCCGGCGCGCAGCTCGTCATCATGGACATATCGCTTCCATATTATAACGGCTACTATTGGTGTGAGCGGATCCGGCGGCGCTCGAAGGCGCCGATCGTGTTTCTCTCCTCTCGCGCGGATACGGCAGACGTGGTCATGGCGGTCAACATGGGCGGGGACGACTACATCGCAAAGCCGGTTGCGCCGGAGCTGCTGATCGCCAAAGTACAGGCGATGCTGCGCCGCGCATACGATTACGAAACGGGCGGAACCCTGCGCTTTCTCGGCGCAGAGTACGACGCGGCGGGCGCGAGCCTGCTCGCGGGGGGAAAGAAGCGGGAGTTGACGAAGAACGAAAGCCGCATCCTTGGCGCCCTGCTGGAAAAACGGGGCTCGGTCGTCAGCCGCGAGGAGCTGATGCTCCGGCTTTGGGACAGCGACGAGTTTGTGGACGATAACACGCTTAGCGTCAACGTCAACCGCCTGCGTAAAACGCTCGCGGAGGCGGGTCTGGGCGACTGCGTGAAGACGCATAAGGGCCAGGGGTATTCGATCGATGCGTAGACTGCTGGACTATTTCAAATCCCGCCGGGCGGTGCTGCTGCTATATGGTTTTGGCATAGCCACGATATTGCTGCTGGGGTATCTGGCGCAGCAGGATAAGGTTTATGTGCGCTATGCGTGCGTCATCGTCAGCTTCATCCTCATATGCGTGCTGCTGGCCGACGGCGCGCGGTATCGAAGAAGCCGCAGGCGTATGGAGCGCCTGAGCGAGCACCCCGGGCTGCTTCCGCGCGAGCTGCCGGAGCCGATCGACGGGCTTATGGGCGACTACGACGCGGTGATTCGCGCACTGACGCGGGAGAATGAGCGGCTCCGGATGGAGAGCCTGCGCCGGCAGGAGGAGCAGAAGGAGTACTACACCCTATGGGTGCACCAGGTCAAGACGCCGATCTCCGCCATGCGTCTGCTGCTGGACGCGGAGGACGGTGAGCGCGCGCGGCTGCTCAGGCAGGAGCTCTTTAAGGTGGATCAATATGCCGATCTTGCGCTGAAGTTTGTCAAGCTCGGTGACATCGCGGGCGATCTGGTGATCGAGCGCTGCGATCTGAACGAGATCGCCCGCGCAGCGGTAAAAAAATACGCGCTGCTCTTCGTCTACAGCAAGCTTACGGTGCGGATCGACCCGCTGGCAAAGGAGATCCCTTGCGACAGCATGTGGCTGGAGTTCATACTGGGACAGTTGATCTCCAACAGCGTGAAATACACGCACATCGGAGGGGTGTGGATTCGCATGGAGGGAGGAGCGCTCGTCGTGGAGGATACCGGCATCGGCATCCGCAAGGAGGATCTGCCGAGCATCTTTGAGAAGGGATACACGGGTTACAACGGCCGCATGGATACCCGCGCGAGCGGGATCGGGCTGTATCTGGCCAAGCGTACGGCGGACACGCTGGGCATCCGCCTGAACGTTTCGTCCGAACTGGGGCGGGGCACGCGGGTGACGCTGCGCTTTCCGCAGCTGGACGAGTTTTCCGCTATGTGACAAAAGCGTAAGATTGCCGCCGGCATTTGTAAGGCGAATCGATGGAAGCGGGGCATGTTTCTCTCGTATAATTGCCACATCAAATGAAAACGGGAGGAGAATTCCGTGTCACTTCTGCAAGTAAAGGGACTGGGTAAGGTCTACAACACCAAGCTCGGCATGCGCCAGTGCGTCGCGCTCAAAAACGTGAGCTTTGAGGTCATAGAGGGGGAGTTTGTCGCCATAATGGGCGCATCCGGCAGCGGTAAGACCACGCTGCTGAATATCCTCGCTTCGCTGGATAAGCCGACGACGGGGGAGGTGCTGCTCGACGGGGTGAGCTTTTCATCCATTGCGGATCGCGACCTTTCCGAGTTTCGCAGAAAGCATCTCGGCTTTGTGTTTCAGGACTTCAACCTGCTGGACACCTTCTCGATCAAGGACAACATCCTGCTTCCGCTGGTGCTGATGCAGACGTCCGTGCGTGAGATGGAGGAGCGGCTGCTGCCGATTACGCGGCAGCTTGGCATCACGCACCTGCTGGCCAAATATCCTTTTGAGGTATCCGGCGGTGAAAAGCAGCGCGCGGCGATCGCGCGCGCGGTCATCACCGACCCGCGCATCCTGCTGGCGGACGAGCCGACGGGCGCGCTGGACAGCAAGGCATCTGCGAGCCTGCTCGGTCAGCTGACGCAGCTGCATGAGATCGGCAAGACCATCGTGATGGTTACCCATAGCGCCATGGCGGCCAGCTACGCCTCGCGCGTGCTCTTCATCTCGGATGGAGCGCTTTTTTCGCAGCTCTACCGTGGCGAGGAGAGCAACCGGTCGTTTTTTGACCGGATCGTAGCAAACCTCTCCATCCTGGGAGGTGGCGACATTGCGTAAGATCGTTTTACCCGCCGGCCTTCGGCGGAGGGGAGGCTGCCGCCATGCGTAGATTTTTTTACTTGCGGCTCGCGCTGAGCAATGTGCGGCGCAGCAAGCTCACGTATCTGCCGTATCTGATCGCGACGGCGGTGATGAGCGGGGTATTCCTGCTTATCGCCGGGCTGCTCTTTTCAAAGGGGATGACCAATACCCCGAGCGGAAAAACCGCCAGCGCGCTCTTTGGCTTTGGGCTCGTGGTCTACGCGCTGTTCACGTTCTTCTTTATGCTCTATATCAACAGCTTTCTGATCAAGCGCAGAAAGAAGGAGTTTGGCCTCTACGGCATTCTCGGCCTGGACAAGCGGCATGTCGGCCGGGTTCTCGTTTGGGAGAATACACTTGTCATCGGCGGAGGGATCGCCTGCGGGGTCGTCATCGCGCTCGTGTTCGGGCGGCTGCTGTTTCTGCTGCTGATGAAGCTCATCCACGCCGTGCCGGGTAGTTCGTTTTCCATTCCGCCGATCGCATACGGGCTGATGCTCGCGCTGTTTCTCGTCGTGTTCTTCGTCACGTCCGTGGCAAACGTCATCCGCGTGCACACCGCGAGCCCCATCGCTCTGCTCTCGAGTGAAAAAAGCGGCGAGAAGGATAAAAAAGGCCTGCTGCCGCTGGCGCTCTTGGGTCTTCTGCTGCTGGGCGGCGCTTACTACTTCGCCTGGACGACCGAGGTGCCGGGCGTCGCGCTGGGGATCTTCTTTCCGCTGGCGATCGCGGTGATCATCGCGACCTACCTGCTTTTCCTCTGCGGCAGCATCGTCGTGCTCCGCCTGCTGCGCATGAAGAAGAGCCTGTATTATCAGCAAAACCACTTTGTGACCATATCGGGCATGTTCCATCGGATGCGCCAGAACGCGCGCGGCCTCGCCACCATCTGCATCCTCTCGACCATGCTGGTGGTCACCGTGTCCGGTACGCTCTCGCTCTACCTGGGCAGCGGGGAGATGATTCGCGAAAATTACCCATTCGATGCGGAGGTATATGTGCCAAAGACCGCGACGCAGCAGCAGATCGTCGACTACGACGCGGAGCTCAACCGTATCGCCGGGGAAAACCACGTGACCCTCTCCGCAAACAAGAGCAAGCTTACCTATAGCCTGCCGGAGGATGCGCAGTTTGCCGCCAACAATTTCGTCCGGGAGGATAGCGAGTTTGTCGAGGTGCCGACGCTGATCTTCTATGACGGGCGGTTTCGCATGGACATCTCGGGAACGGATGAAGACTGCCTCGCGTTTATCCAGACGCTGCGGGACCGATATGGCGAGTCGTTTCTGAGCGTTTCCGATTATTACACCGCGCGGGAGGACGGGTACGCCGTCTTTGGCGGGCTGCTGTTTCTCGGCGCATTCTTTGCGGTGCTGTTCCTCGCGGTTGCGGTGCTGATCCTCTACTTTAAGCAGGTGACGGAGGGATACGAGGATAAGGAGCGCTTTGCGATTCTGCAGAAGGTCGGCATGGACGACCATCAGGTGAAGCGGACGATCAATACGCAGGTGCTATGGGTCTTCTTCCTGCCGCTGGCGGCGACCGCGCTGCACATGCTCTTTGCTTCGCGCATCATGGCGCGGATGCTCAAGACCTTTATGCTCTACGACTGGGGGCTGGTGCTTACGTGTATCTGCGGAACGCTTGCGGCGTTTGCGCTGCTCTACTTCGTCATCTACCGCGTCACCGCGCGGACGTACTACCGCATCGTGCGGCGGTAACTTCCGGCAAAACGCAAAGAAGAGGCTCGCTCCGTGCGGCCTCTTTTTCTGCGCAGTCGGTGATTTGCGCACACTGCAGAGATTGTGCTGCGCCGCGCGATCCGCTATAATCAAACCATGGAAGAGCAGGAAAACCGGATCCGCGCCGCGCTCAAGGAACTGGGAAAGAC
>JAEWQH010000035.1 GCA_023399275.1 Bacillota bacterium | reverse complement strand
AGCTCCAGCACCGCGTCGCCCAGAAACTCCAGTCGCTCGTTGTGCGTCAGCCGCCGCCCGTCGCCCTTGACAAACGAGGTATGCGTCAACGCCGTTTCCAGAAGGGAACGGTCGCCAAAGCGGTATTCGAGTGTCTCCTCCAGCGCGGAGAGCTGATTTTGCTGCTGCGTCATCCAGTATTCCTTTTGCAACCAAGGTTCTTTGCGCGCAGGCGCGGCGGCCGTTCACAATCGCGCCGCGAAACCGGCCGGCGCGTGTCTTACAAAAAAAACCGCACCCTCTCTCAGCCTTCGGATGCGGGTAAACGATCAGTCTGTTGTCCCGTTATTTCTTCTCCAGATAGCCGACGATGTCTGCTACGGTCTGTACCTTTGGCAGCTCTTCATCGGGAATCTCGATGTTGAACTCCTGCTCGAGATCCATGATCAGCTCCACGATGTCGAGGGAATCCGCTTTCAGGTCGTCGATCAGGCGGCTCTCCATGGTGATGGTTGCGGCGTCGATATCCAACTGCTTGGCGATAATATCTCTAACTTTTTCAAAATACATGGTCAAACTCCTTTTCAACGCGTTTTTTCACGCATCTCATTCGCGTAGTATTCTATCGGAAACGGTGGCTTCTGTCAATGCTTGCCGCGTGCAGCGCCCTGCTCAGCAAGGGCTTTTTATGCGCATGGGTTCACTCCGCCGCCGGTTCCGCCAGCCCGAACGCTTCGATCCGCTCGCCAAGCCGGCTCGTCATCTCGGAGGAGACGAGCCTCTCCGCCTGCAGGATCGCCGAGCAAAACGCCTTGCCGTTTGAGCTGCCGTGCGCCTTGATGACACCGCCGTTGACGCCGAGCAGCGGCGCGCCGCCGTACTCGGTATAATCCAGCTTGCTCTTGAGCAGCCGAAACGCGGGCTTGCACAACAGCGCGCCGATCTTCGTAGTCAGGCTGGACGTAAGCCCCTGCCGCAGCAGGTTCATGATCAACGCGGCAGTCCCCTCCGTGCTCTTGAGCACGATGTTGCCGTCGAACCCGTCGCAAACCACCACGTCGAAATCTCCGCCGAGCACATCGCGTGCTTCGCAGTTGCCGGTGAAGTTGACAGGCGCCGTCTTGAGCAGTTGATGTGTCTGCTTCGTCAGCTCGTTGCCCTTCTCCTCCTCCGCGCCGTTGTTGAGAAGCCCCACGCGCGGATTACCGATGCCGACGACGCCCTGCATATATGCCGCGCCCATCAGCGCAAACTGCACGAGATAGTCGCTCTTGCAGTCGGTGTTTGCGCCGCAGTCGAGCAGCAGCACGCAGCCCTCCGGCGTGGGCATCACGCTCGCCAGAGCGGGGCGCTTAACGCCCTTGAGCCGCTTGATGATCAGCGTCGCGCCAGTCAGCAGCGCGCCTGTGCTGCCTGCGGAGAGAACGCAGTCCGCCTCGCCGGCAGCTACCGCCTCGATGGCGCGCACCATGGAGGAATCCTTCTTTTTACGGATGGCCAGCGTCGGCTGCTCATCGGTGGCGATCACCTGCGTCGTAGAGACGACCGTAACTCGCCCGTCGTGCACGCCAAGCGATGAAAACCCCTCCAAAATGGCGCTCTCGTCGCCATAGAGCATGAGCGACACGCCATCTTTGAGCTTCGGCAAAACGAGCTTTACGCCCTCCAGCACCGCAGCGGGCGCGTGATCACCACCCATCGCGTCTATTGCAATCTTCATAACCCGAATCCTCTCCCAATTCCGCGGCGAAAAGCCGCCGCTATCCCAATCGCAGTCTTTTTTCGGCAAAAAAGCCGGATTTGCTCCATCGGCCCGCCGGCCCCCAAGCGCCGGAAAACACGTGGATTGGTTTATTATACGAAAAATACGCCTGTTTCGCAACGCATCTCCATTTTTTATGCAGCGTCACGCTGTTTTTTTCGCCTGCAAAGACAAAAAGACCTTTCGTGCCGGACGGCGCGAAAAGTCAATTTGCTTTATCAAACCTGTTGTCGATGGGTTCGACACATTTCGAAGGATGGGCGATCAGGCGTTCTTCTTTTCCTTCTGATCCATGTCGACGACCAGCTTGCCGCCGTAATACCCACACGTCTTGCATACCGTGTGGGACGGTACGAGCGAGTGGCACTGCGGGCATTCGCCGAGCTGCACTTTCGCAACCTGGAAGGTCGCCGCCCTGCGCGAGTCACGCCTTGCCTTGGACGTTTTTCTCTTGGGTACTGCCATGATAATCCCTCCTATTCTTCATCTGATAGCGCTTGGGGCAAACGCCCTAGGCTTCCTCTGTGGTACAATTGCATGCCGTTGCGTTTCGATCCGCACCGCAGACGGGACAGAGCCCCTTGCATTCGTGCCGGCAAACACTCGCAATGGGCAACTCCAAAAAGAGATTGTCCAGCACGGCCTTATCCAGCAGCAGCTCGTCGCCCGCGTAAGGATACGTCTCGTCGTTGTCCGCCTCGTCCTCTCCCTTGACGAATCGCTCCGTAAAGGAAAACGCGGTGCGCTCGACAAACGGTTTTGTACAGCGCGCGCATACGGCGTTGACAAGGGCTTCCGCCCTACCGCTCACCGTGAACGCCTTGCCGTCGTAGACATACGTCCCGACAACCGAGACCGGCTCTGCAAACAAAACCGTCCGCTCGCCATAGCTCTGCTCGCCAAACAGCTCAGCCGCTTCAAACGGGAACGTCTCCCCCGCCTGACGAATCGCATCCGCAACTCGAATCCGCATGATCTCCACCGCCTTTTGCCGCCGAGGAAATCGGCGCGTCTCTACCTGCCGGCGCGCACAAAACTACCGCGCGTTTCCACGCAACGCTATGTATTGTATCGGCTTACCGGCGTTTTGTCAACAACTTACATCCCTGCCGTCGCGATTTTTGCGCGATTTTCGCGCAATCCGCCGCGTCAGCCGCCCGTGCGGCGCGAAGCGCGCCCCTTCCGCCCCGGTTTCCGTTTTCCGCCGTTCCCGGCCACGCTGCGGCCGCGCGCTTTTACTGGGTATCCCGCGTTTGCACGCCTTCCCTCGGCAGGAGCATGCTCCGCCGGTACCAGGCAGTTTTTTCCGGGGCCTATGAGGTCCTCGCGATCGGCGGCGCGCAGCGCCTTTCGGATCAACGGTTCATTTTTTCGGATGTGGCATTGCAGCAGCGCGCGCTGCATCGCCTTCTCCTCACGCGATTTTGCGACATAGACCGGCTGCATCGTCGCGGGATCCAATCCGGTATGGTACATGCAGGTAGACGCGGTGCCGGGCGTCGGGTAAAAGTCCTGCACCTGTTCCGGCCGGTGGCCTGTTCGCTTGAGATACTGCGCCAGCTCGATTGCGTCGTGCATCGTGGCCCCCGGATGCGAACTGATCAGATATGGAACGAGGTACTGCTTCATCCCCAGGCTTTTGTTGATCGCCTCGTACTTCTGCACAAAGCGCTCGTAGACCGCGTGCGGAGGTTTGTTCATATATTTAAGCACACGGTCGGAGACGTGCTCCGGCGCGACCTTGAGCTGGCCGCTGACATGGTGCTCGATCAGCTCGCGCAAAAACGCGTCGTCCCGATCCAGCATGGCGTAATCGTAACGCACGCCGCTGCGCACAAACACCTTTTTCACGCGAGGCAGGCTACGCAGCTTGCGCAGCAGTGCAACATAGTCCGCCTCGGAGGTATCCAGATTTTTACAAGGAGTAAAGCCGATGCACTGCTTCTGCGCACAAGCACCGCTCTTGAGCTGCTTTTCGCAGGCAGGGTGCCGAAAGTTGGCGGTCGGGCCGCCGACGTCGTGGATATATCCCTTAAACGCGGGATCACGCGTGAGCGCGTCTGCCTCGCTCAAGATCGAAGCATGGCTCCGCCCCGTCACCACGCGTCCCTGATGAAACGTCAGCGCGCAGAAGCTGCAGTTGCCGAAGCACCCGCGTGCGGAAGTGACGGAAAACGACACCTCATCCAGCGCAGGCACGTGTTCCCGGATCGAAGGATGCGGCCTACGCGTAAACGGCAGCGCATAGACTTCGTCCAGCTCGGCGGTGGAGAGCGGCTGCGCAGGCGGGTTGCAAAGCAAGCAGCCCTTCTCATGCGGCTGCAGCAGCCGTTTGCCGCGGATTGCGTCCTGCTCGCGCGCCTGCGCGGCAAACGCCTCGCAGTACTTTCGTTTATCCGCCGCGACCTCGCCATAGGACGGCAGCCGAATCGCGTCCGCCGCGCATTCCGGGCCGGACACGCGTATGCAGGTACCCGGGATATCGGTCAATTCTGAAATGCGTTTACCTGCCGCAAGCCCGCGGGCGATCTGCACGATCGCGCGCTCACCCATTCCGTAGACGAGCAGATCCGCGCACGCATCGTATAGGATGCTGTGGCGCACGCGGTCGTCCCAATAGTCGTAGTGCGCAAACCTGCGCAGGCTCGCTTCGATGCCGCCGAGGATCAGCGGTACACCGGCGAACGCCTCACGGCAGCGGTTTGCGTAGACGATCGCCGCGCGATCCGGCCGCCGCCCCGCTTTGCCGCCCTCGGTATACGCATCCACATCCCGCCGCGCGCCGGAGACGGCGTAGTGGTTGACCATGCTGTCGATATTCCCGGAAGAGACTAAAAATGCCAGCCGCGGCTTGCCCAACGCGCGAAACGCCTCCGCGCTATGCCAGTCCGGCTGAACGATGAGCCCCACGCTGTAGCCGCGGCTCTCGAGCACACGGGTGATGATCGCGGCACCAAAACTCGGATGGTCGATATACGCGTCTCCGGTGATAAAGACAAAATCCGGCTGCTCAATACCACGCGCGTGCAGCTCCCGCACGCTCACGGGCGGAAAGAGGGCGTCAGGCTTGGCCATGGTCCTGTGCGCTTTCCGGCGGCCTGCTTTCGGCCGCATCCGGTTGCGGTTGCTCGGCTTGCGCCGGCTGCTCCTGCGCAGGCGCATCCGCCTGATGCTGCTGTTCCGCCTGCGCGGGTTCCGGCTGCGGCTGCGATGCCGGCGCGAAATCCGGCTGCAGCGGCGCCTGCGGCTGTTTGTCGCGCTCGCCGCTCTCGTGCTCCGCGATATTGATGAGCAGCTCATCCAGCCAGTCCGCCGCGGCGGCGGACATGCGCCTTGCACGCTTCTCAGCTTCCTCCGGCGAAAGCTCCTCGTGCGGGATCGCCGCCTTCGCCTCCTCGATGAGCTGCGCTTTTGCGCTCTCCTCGCCCTTGACGCGGCTGACCTTCGGCGCGCGCGCTTGCTTGCTTTGTCCGCCGTTCCCGCGGGCGATGGAGCGCGCGGATGTCTTTTGTTCGCCCTCACGGGCCGTCCCGGCTCCTTCCGGCAGGGTTTCTTTCGGTTGGCCGCGGTCGAAATCGATGGCCTTTTTGAGGTCGGAAAGCGGCATCTTCTGCCCGCGCTCGAGCTTCTTCATCATGTATTCCATGGCAGAGAGCATCTCGCGCTTCTCTTCCTCATAGCGCTCCAGCACCTCGATGATCTCATCCAAAAACAGATCGACCTGCTCGATATCATAGCCCATAAACGAGCGTGAAAAGTGCTTGTTGACGATTTCGTCCGTTCGCATGGCGCATCCTTCCTTTCGCGGGCCGTTTCCGCCGGCACCGTCCGGTAAAAAATTGGCACACCAAGCATATGATGTGCCAGAAGATCCTGTTTGTTTCGCGGCGCTCAGCCCATGTCGCCGTAGTCGTCCTCACCATTTCCAACCACGTCGTAGTTGTTCGGCGCGACGACGAATATCCCGCGCGAGATCTTGCACATGGTGCCGTTGAGCGCATAGACAGCGCCGGAGAGAAAGTCCAGGATTCTCTGGGCCGTGTCCAGCTCAAGCTCCTCCATATTGACGATGACGGGCTTCCGGTTCTTCAGGTTGTCGATGATGCTCTGCGTATCCTCGTAGCTCACAGGGTGATACACGATCATCTTCATTCCGCCCGAGATGGGGAGGTTGGCGCCGGAGGCATTCTGCACCCGGTCGCCCCTGCGGCCCGGAGCAGCCGCACCGCGCCCGCCGCCGAATGCGCCGGCGGCCGGACGATCCGGCACATCGTCGTGGTAATAACCGTCGCTGCCGTGTTCGTCTTCCTGCTCGTCGCTCTCCTCGATTCCGATAAAATCCAGGAATTTTGTATAAAGGCTTGCCATCCGTCTTCCTCCGAAAACCGTCAGCCGCGGCAGATCGCCAGGCGGCATTCTTTCATGGTTATTTTCTGTCCCGCGCGCCGAAAATTCGGGTTCCGACGCGCACCTGCGTCGCTCCCTCTTCGATGGCAACGGCAAAATCGTGGCTCATGCCCATCGAAAGGGTATCCAGCGTCTGCATGCCCGGTCGGCCGGAGAGTCGGTCGAAATGCGCGCGCATCTTCCGGAAATACGCCCTCGCCTGCTCCGCCTCGACCGCGGGCGGCACACACATCAGCCCGCGCAAGCGCAAACAGGGGTATTGCGTCAGCGAATCCGCGAAAGAATCCAAGTCCTCATCGGGTACGCCGCCCTTCTGGTCCTCCGCACCGATGTTGACCTGGATGAGAATTTCCTGCACAACGCCCAGCGCCTCCGCCCTTTGGTGGAGCCGGGCCGCGAGATTGGGGCGGTCCACCGACTCGATCAGGTCGGCAAAACCGCAGACATATTTTATCTTATTCGTCTGCAGTTGTCCAATGAAATGCACGCGGCAGCCATGCTGTTCAAAAAAAGTTTTCTTTTCGGTCAACTCCTGGGCATGATTCTCGCCAAAGGCCGTCACCCCCGCAGCGACCGACTCCGCGATGCGCTCCACACTCTGATACTTTGACACGGCGACGAGTAAAACGTCCTTCTCGTCCCGCCCCGCGCGCGCGCACGCCCCGGCGATCTGCTCGCGCACCTCGATGATGTTTCGTTCCGTATCTGTCATGGTTTGATATACTTCATCCCGGCGGTAAGATTATCCGACTCGTTGTGCGCGCGGATGACCGCCTTATTGTCGCTCTGCGCGAGGATATCCACCTCTACGCGTAAAACGGTATCACCGTACACGATGTTGATGCCCGGCATGCCGGAGACGATCTCGATCGCCTTGAGCGGCACTACAAGCCCCTGTGCAGATTTGCTGATGGTCGCCGTGACCGTTCGGGTGCCGATAAGCTTGCCGATATCGGTGTTGAACTCCAGCAGGTTCACGACCGCATTTTCCGAGACCGTGCTCGCGCGCGCGGTCGCGGTAAACTCCTGATCGGAATAGTCCTGAAACAGCACACTGTACTGCTCCCCCTCGGCGAGGCGCATGGGGTCTGTAGCACTCGTCACAAACGCGATGAACCAGTGCGTGTTGTTGATGACGCGGTAGAGCGGCACCTCGCTGGTAGAGTCTGCTGTGTTTGCGGTGTTGCCACCGTTGATGACGGTCTTCACCAGCGCAGAGTTGATCGTGGAGAGCTTGTTGACGCTGAGCACCCGCTCGTAGCCGTCGAAGTAAAAGCTCACGATGCCGGTGCCCGAGGTGTTTTTGATGTCGCGCCGCCAACCGCTCAGCACGTTTTGCTGGCTTTTGAGCTCCGTATACATCTGCGTGAGCGCAGTATCCGGTGTAACGAGGCTCTCCATCAGTGCAACGCGCTGATTCTCGAGATCCTTGAGCGTCTGTTCGAGGTCGAGCATATCCAGCGTGCTCTCCCCGCGGGAAACAGCGCGAATCTGCAGCTCCACCGCGTCGATGTTTTCATTTAGATCGGTCAGCTCCTGCGGCATCGCGCCGCCCAACAGCTGAACCTGATATTCATAGATCTGCTTTTGCAGGTTGAGCAGCGTCACCATGGTTTCGTCCTGATAGCCGCGCTTATAGAGCTGGGCGATCACTTGATCATTGCTGACCGTCTCACCCTCGACCACGTCGAACGTGATCTTCTCATACGACTCGGACATGACCACCGTCTCGTCGCGGATGATCGCCGCGGTCACCTCGAGATCCGCCCCAAGCGAGCCAAACTCGATCTCGCCCGTCTTTTTGAGGGCGTTTGCAACCACTACGGTCAGCGCCACAAAGCCGACCATAAGCAGTATCATCAGGAAAAAACGGCCCTTGATGCGTATGCGCGGCTTAGCCATTCGATTCACCGCCGACTTCATAGCCGCGCTTTTGAGACCTGCCATACTGGCGGTCGAAGTTCTCCTGATTTTTCGCCTGATAGAGCGCAAAGAGCTCGTCTGCCGTCATGCCGCTGCGAAGGCACATGCTCACGAAAAAGTGCAGTACGTCCACTAGCTCGCCTTTCAGAGCCGCATCGTCCACGGGCTTTGGGTTTTTCCACCATTTGAAGTTCACCTCGTCCAGCACCTCGGAGAGCTCCGAGATCATGGCGAGCACCTCTTTTTGCATCCATTCTTCGCGCGAAAAGCTAAGGTTTCGGCGCACGGCGATATCGTCGTCCAACGACTGCTGCAGTTGAAAGATCACATCCAGCTTGTCCAAGTCGGTTCCCTCCGTCCGGTTAGAAAAAAGATCGTTTGCGGCAGGTCTTGCGTCAGCCGAGCGCACCGCGCAGCGCGGCCTCCTGCTTTGACACCCGCCCAACCAGCGCCGTGCTCGCCTGACTCAGGTCGAGGCAAGCGGGCAGAATCCGTTCGATATCCTCCATTGTAACACATTCGATCCGGCGCAGTGCTTCCTGCTCGTTATATTCACGTTTTTGTAACAGCAGCGTCTTTCCCAGCGCGTTCATGCGCGCACCCGTGGACTCCATGCCCATCAGGTAGCTGCCCTTGAGCTGGTCGCGGCAGCGCGTGAGCTCCTCTTTCGTCACGCCGTTCTTTCGCACACGCGCAATCTCATCCACCATGCGGCGCAGTACTTCGGCCGCCTGCTTTTCGCCGGTTCCGGCATAGAGCGTGAGCGTGCCGGTGCCGGTATAGCTCGTCGGGTAGGAATAGACGGAGTACGCCAGCCCAAGTTTTTCGCGTATGGACTGAAAGAGTCGCGAGCTCATGCTGCCGCCGATGATATTCGAGAGCACCGCCAGCGGGTATTGCCCCTCGCTGTCGCGCGCAAAGCCAGGCAACGTTAGGCAGATATGCACCTGCTCTACGTCCTTCTCCACAAACTTCTCGCGCTTCCCGCCGGGATAGCGCTGCGAGACGGGCTCGTTTGCACGGGATGATGCAGGGATGTCAAACCAGCGCGTTACGGAGTCAATCAGCGCCTGCTCGTCAAAATTACCCGCGCAGGAAACCACGATGTTATTCGGTACATAAAACACATCCTTGTAGGTCAACAGCGTTTCGCGCGTAAACGCGCGCACGCTCTGCTTCGTGCCGAGGATGGGGCTTGCCAGCGGCTCGTCACCAAAGAAGAGCATATTGCTTTCTTCGCTCGCCAGATCCTCCGGGCTGTCCTCGGTCATCAAGATTTCTTCCACCACGACGCCCTGCTCCTTTTTTAGCTCATCGGGGTCAAATACGCTGTGAAACGCGATGTCCGAGAGCACGTCGCAGACGAGATCCAGGTGCTCGTCGAGCACTTTGGCATAGAAGCAGGTGTTCTCCTTGCTCGTGAAGGCGTTGATATTGCCGCCAACCGCATCCATCTCCACCGCGATCTGCTCGGCACTCCTGCGCGCGGTCCCCTTGAAGACCATGTGCTCAATCAGGTGCGAGGCGCCCGCCGTCTCCGGCGTCTCGCGCACGGAACCGGTGTCCACCCAAACGCCCATGGAGACGGAGCGAACATGCTCCATCTTTTCATAGATGAGTCGGATGCCGTTCTTGAGTTTTGTCTGGCGTATCATGCGTTTCTTCTTTCCTTTCGCGCTGCGGGTGAATCTGTATTTTACCACAAAAGCGCATTCGGCAAAAGCCGTTGTTTCCTCATGTGGCAAAGGCCGTTGTTTCCTCGTGTGGCAAGAGCGCGTATTTGCACGCGCGGCAAAGGCGCGGCGTTGCCGCCGCGCCCGTGAAAGCGTCTCTTACGCTTGGTCTCAGTCCTTCTCCGGCGGCAGCATATCCTTGCGGGTCAGGCTGATTTTGCCGGTCTTCGGGTCGATGTCGATGACGCGCACGAGCACCTGCTCGCCCATGGAGAGCACGTCTTCCACCTTCTCCACGCGCTTGTTGGCAATGCGGGAGATGTGCAGCAGGCCGTCGGTTCCGGGCTTGAGGTTGATGAACGCGCCAAAGTCCTTGATGCCGACCACGGAGCCGAGGTATACGTCGCCAACCTCGATCTCCTTGACGATGCCGTCGATGATGCGCTTCGCCTCCGCCGCCGCCGCTGAATCGGGCGAGGCGATGTAGACCGTGCCGTCGTCTTCGATATCGATCTTTACGCCGGTATCGGCAATGATCTTGTTGATGACCTTTCCGCCGCTGCCGATGACCTCACGGATCTTGTCCGGATGGATCGTAAACGTGATGATGCGCGGCGCATAGGGCGAGAGCTCCGCGCGCGGCTCGCGCAGGGTCTCGTCCATCTTGTCGAGGATGAACATGCGGCCCTTGCGTGCCTGCTCGAGCGCACGGATGAGGATCTCGCGGCTGATGCCTTTGATCTTGATATCCATCTGGATGGCGGTGATGCCGTCCCGCGTGCCGGCGACCTTGAAGTCCATGTCGCCCAGAAAGTCCTCAAGGCCTTGGATATCGGTCAGTATGGCGATGTTGCCGGTGCTGTCGTCCTTGATAAGCCCCATCGCAACGCCCGCAACCGACTTTTTGATCGGCACGCCCGCATCGAGCAGCGCCAGCGTGCTCGCACAGATGGACGCCTGCGAGGTAGAGCCGTTTGAGCTGACGACCTCGCTGACCAGGCGCATGCAGTAGGGGAACTCCGCCTCGCTCGGTAAAACCGGCTCGAGCGCACGCTCGGCCAGCGCGCCGTGGCCGATCTCGCGGCGGCCGACACCGCGCATGGGCTTGGCCTCACCGGTGCTGTACGGCGGCATGTTGTACTGGTGCATATAGCGCTTGCTCTCTTCGAGCGAAAGCCCGTCGAGCGACTGCGCCTCCGAAATCGTGCCAAGGGTCGCAATGGTCATCACCTGCGTTTGGCCGCGGGTGAAAACCGCGCTGCCGTGTGTACGGCCAAAGATGCCGACCTCGCTCCAAATGGGGCGGATCTCGTCCTGCGCACGCCCGTCGGGGCGGATCTTTTTGTTGATGATCTTATCGCGAACAACCTCTTTGGTGATGGCATAGAGGATCGCTCCGATATCCTTTGCGGACTCAGGATACGCCTCTTTGAATGCTTCCACCGTCTCGGCCTTGACCTGCTCGCTGCGCGCCTCGCGCTCGGAGCGGTCAAACGTATCCAGCGACCAGACTACCTTGTCGAACGCAGACGCGCGGACTTTTTCCTCGAGCGCTTCGTCGGGATGGTAGACCACCGGCTCCATCTTCTGCTTGCCAACTTCCGCTTCGATTTCGGAGATGAAGCTGACGAGCTTTTTGATCTCCTCGTGCGCAAAGAGAATCGCGTTGAGCATCTCCTCTTCCGAGACTTCGTTTGCCCCCGCTTCCACCATCATGACCGCGTCCTTGGTGCCCGCGACCGTGAGGCTCAGGCGGCTCTTTTCGCGCTGGGCGACATCGGGGTTGATGACGTATTCACCGTCAACCAGACCCACGGCCACCGAGCCGGTCGGGCCGGAGAATGGCGCTTCGCTGATGGAGAGCGCGATGGAGGAGCCGATCATACCCAGCACTTCAGGCTGAACGTCCTGCTCCACAGACATGACGGTGGCGACCACCTGCACGTCGTTGTAAAACCCTTTGGGGAACAGCGGGCGCAGCGGGCGGTCGATGAGGCGCGAACTGAGGATCGCGCGTTCGGTCGGGCGCCCTTCGCGCTTGATAAAGCCGCCGGGGATCTTGCCGACCGAGTAGAGTTTTTCCTGATATTCTACCGAAAGCGGCAGAAAGTCCACGCCGTCGCGCGCGGTTTTTGCAACGGTAGCGCAGACCAGCACCGCCGTATCACCCATGCGTACGAGACAGCTTCCGCCCGCCTGTTCGGCGTACTTGCCGGTTTCGACGACGAGCGTCCTTCCGCCAAGCTGCATCTGGAAGATTCTTTCCATATTGTTTTGTTTGCTCCTTCTTCTTCTTTTATCTTCATTTTATTGTTGCCTGATCAAAATGCGTTTTCGAGGGTGACCTCGCTCCCGCCAAGGAAATAATCCTTGTAGTACCTGCCGGTGTACGGCGAATACGTCATCACGCGCACCGTCCGGTCGCGCTCGTCGAAGGTGAGCAGCCGAAGCTGTCCGCAATCTTCTTCCGCGTCCTGATAATTATACATCATCTGCGCAACGGTGCGATCGACCGTTCCGTCGTGATCGTCGTCGATCGGCTCAAACAGGGCGCTTACGCCCAGCCAGTGCCCGCACAGTACCATCCGCACATTCGGATTTGGCACGACCACCTGCTCAAAGAGCATCTTTCCGGTGCGGCTGTAGCGCGCGCCGGACGCGAGGTACTCGTGAAACAGCAGGATCGCCGTATAATCACGGTGCTGCTCCAACACGGAGTTGATCCAGTCGACGGATTCAGACTCCGCATCGTATCCGGCTCCAACGAGCAAAATCTTCGTATCGCCGGACTGAAACGTGGCGTAGACCGCCTTGCCGCGCTCAAACGAATTTTCCCGCGGA
This sequence comes from Bacillota bacterium, assembly GCA_023399275.1. Lineage (GTDB taxonomy): Bacteria > Bacillota > Clostridia > Christensenellales > CAG-138 > UBA7703. Next base: position 13,316 of record JAEWQH010000035.1, on the reverse strand, counting down.
ATTGCCCGAATATCCGGCCGCGCCAGATATGCGTCGTACCCGTGCTTTTTGATCTCGTGGTTTCCTGCGACGGATATATACGGTATCTTGCCGCGAAAGTGGTCGTATAGTTCATCGTAATACTTCCACTGCCGCTCCGAGTATCCATTGTCCACCGCATCCCCGGTCTGGACAACGAAGCGGATGTTCTCCTTCTCGCGGTTGTCCTCAATCCACTGGCCCATGGCGTTGAGCGCTTTGGAGTGGCCGTAGTAAGCCATCGTCTGTGTATCGGAGATCCAGAGGATGGAAAACCGATGATCCGTTTCCGGATCGGGCGTCTCCTGCGCGCCGTCCGCCAAGGACGGCTTCGGCAACAACAGCAGGCCGGCGATCCCCGCCGACAGCAGCAAAAAGCACTTGAACGCCGCTTTTTTTGCGGCCCCCTCACAAAGAAACCTCATCGCCTTACAAAGCTCTCCCCCTCCCCGGCAAGGCGTCTTCTCGCGTCCGCCGGAGTCCCCCCTTGAATCAAGCCTGTTTACGTCTCTGCTTTTATGAAGAAAGGCGGGAACAACCCCGCCTTTTTCTTATTTGATACGGATGTTCAGGCTTGCTGCGATCGCTCTGTAGCGCTCGATATCCTTCTCTTTCAGATAGTTCAGAAGCCCTCTGCGCTGACCGACCATCTTGAGCAGGCCGCGGCGGGAATGGTGATCCTTCTGGTGCAGCTTCAGGTGCTCGTTGAGGTGGTTGATGCGCTCGGTCAAAAGCGCAATCTGCACTTCCGGGGAGCCGGTGTCGCCTTCGTGCAGCGCATATTTTTCGATGGTTTCGGTCTTGTTCATGTAAATCGTATCTCCTTTTTCTGTTTTCCGCAAACTGAGAAATGCGTCGGAGTGTCGCAAATCCCGGTAAACGGCATTCATATACTGCTATAGAGTAGCATACTTGATGCAGATTGTAAACAACCGCGCACAAGTTTTTTCATGAAATCCGCGTGCGCTCAAACGCCGCACAACGCGCTCTCCGCTTCGACATCCAGGCGGATCTGCTCCTTGAGCGCCTCGAGCGAGTCAAACGTCGCCTCGCCGCGCAGCCTGCTGCGAAACGCGACGGTAAGCTGCCTGCCGTAGATATCTGCGGTGAAGCCGATCAGGTGCGTTTCGATCGTGCGCCTTGTGCCGCATACCGTCGGGTTTGTTCCGATGTTGGTGACTGCGCGAAACACGCCGTCGCCGACAAAGGCAAACGTGGCGTAAACGCCGTCCGCCGGGATCACGCGGCGTTCGTCGGTTTCAATATTCGCGGTCGGAAAGCCGATACGCCTGCCGATGCGTTTGTTTTGCACGACGTTACCCGCGAGCGTATACCGGCGGCCAAGCAGCCGCTCAGCCACCCCCACATCCCCGCGCTCGAGCGCCGCGCGGATACGCGTGCTGGAGACCGGCTCGCCCTCACAGAGCACCGGTTCGACGACGGAGACCGAGAAGCCGCGCGCGCGTCCGATCTCGCGCAGCGTCTCGGGCGTGCCCGACCCGCTCTCGCCAAAGGTATAGTTATAGCCGACCACGAGCCCGCGCACATCCCAGCGTTCTGAAAGCAGATCGACAAACGCTTCGGGGCCGAGCGACGACATCTCGCGCGTAAATGGCACGCTCGCCAGTTCTTCGGCGCCAAGCGCGCGCAGCATGCGGTTTCTTTCCAGCGTGCTCGAAAGCAGCCGGACACTGCCGCCGAGCACCTCCAACGGATGGTTGGAAAACGTATAGACAGCAGGTATGGCGCAAAGCCGCCCCGCTTCCTCCAGCAGGCGGCTCATCAGTGCCTTGTGTCCGAGATGTACGCCGTCGAACATGCCGAGCGCTACGACGGCGGGCGTGGCAGCTTCCATAGGCTCCTTTAAAAAGACGGCCGCTCGCGCGGCGTCTCCCGCACGGCTGCCGAGATAGGTCAATACAGGTGAATCAAAAGGCGAAAGCGCTCGTTGGCCACTTCGCCGACGCCAAGAAATCCCTCCGGCACATAAGCGCGCACGCGTCCGTCCGCCGCGCCGGGCAGATGCGTATCCAGGCCGTTCTTCGTCGGTATCGTCCGCTCGGAAGGCAGCCGCAGCTCCGGCAAAAAAGAAATCGCCTCTTCACAGGAGACCAGCGTCTGCGCAAGCGAACCTGCTGACTTTGCCGCATCCAGCTCCGCAATGGTCAGCGCCTGATCAATCGCAAAGGGCCCGCTGCGCGTGCGCAGCAGCACCGAAACGTAGCCAAGCGTGCCGAGCCTTTGTGCGATGCTTTCGCAGAGCGAGCGGATATACGTCCCGCGCGAGCAGACCGTACGCAGCAGAAAGCGATTTTCACCCGTCTGCCCGATCAGCTCCAGTTCATGCACGCAGATCTCGCGCGTCTTTGGCTCCACGATTTCCCCCGCGCGGGCGAGGTCATACATCTTCCGGCCGTCTACCTTCAGCGCGGAGTAGACGGACGCCGTCTGCATCTGCCCGCCGAGGAATTCCGGCAGAACCCGAGCCAGCTCGGCCTCTGTCACGCGCCTGCCGTCGAGCGCGGTCACTGCACCGCAGGCATCCTGCGTGTCGGTTTGGATGCTGAACGCAGCCTCAAACACATACTCTTTATCCTTATCCACAAGGATGTCAAACAGCCGCGTCGCGCGCCCCAGGCAAACGGGTAGCACGCCGGCCGCCGCGGGGTCAAGCGTGCCCAGATGCCCCGCGCGCTTTTCTCCGAAAACCCTGCGTACGTCGAACACGACGTTGCTGGATGTCATTCCGGGCGGCTTGAGTACGGAGACGATCCCGTCCATGTCACTCGCATTCCCCTTGCAGCAGTTCTCTGGCAAGGTCCAGTATTTGCGCCGCAGCTTCTTCGATCGGCGGCTGCATGGTGCAGCCCGCAGCGAGCTTGTGTCCGCCGCCGCCGAGCCGGGTTGCGATCTTGCTCACATCCGCACAGCTTTTGCCGCGCAGGCTGACGCGGATGAGTCCATCCTCGCTCTCGCGCAAAAACGCCGCCACCTCGACCGTGTCCACATCGCGAATCGCATCGATGATCCCCTCGGTGTCCTCGTTCGTCGCACCGCAAGAGGCGATCTCCGCGAGCGTGATGGTCGATATACCGATGCGGCCGTATTCATAGAGCTGAGCTTTGTTTACGCCGAGCGCGTGCAGTTTGAGCTTGTGAAACGGCACGGTGCGAAACAGGCAGCGATTCAGATACGGCAGGTCGATGCCCGTGTCGAGAATATCCGCCGCGATGCGCAGCGTATCCGGCGTGGTGTTCCCATAGGAAAAATTGCCAGTATCGGTCGTGATGGCCGCATAGAGGCAGCTTGCGATATTCTTGTTGAGCGGAATCTTGAGGCAGGCGATCACGTTGAAGATCAGCTCGCCGGTCGCGCCCGCTTTCTGTACATAGTTGGATGCCGCATAGTAGTCGTTTGTGCCGTGGTGGTCGATATTCAACGTGGCTTTCGCCGCGCGAAAGAGCGGCTCGCTGCGGCCCGTACGCCCGATATCCGCGCAGTCGATGCTCACGACCGCATCGGCTGGCTTGGCCTGCTCCGGCGGGATGAGCTGATCCGAAAACGGCAAAAAGCGGTAGATCGCGGGGACAGCGTCCTCGCAAACGACCTGCGCACGCTTCCCCAGCTCCAGCAGCGCGCCGTAAAGCGCAAAGCTGCTTCCGAGCGTATCACCATCCGGCGAGACATGCGCAATCAGCAGAATATCGTCATATGCCCGCAAAAAGCGGACGGCGTCCTGCAGCATCGGCCTCACTCCTCCCCGCCTTGCCGCCGCGCATCGTCCTCTTCGGCATCGGCCGGCACTGCAGCGCCGGTCTGATGCAGGTCGTTGAGGATCTGTGAGATGCGCACGCTGTAGGCAATCGAGTTGTCCAGCGTAAACTTCATGCCCGGCACGGCGCGGATGCGCATGCGTGCGCCGAGCTCATGCGAGATGAACCCTGCCGCGTGGTTGAGCGCCTCCAGGCTTGAAACGCGCTTCTTCTCATCTTCGTCATAGACGGAGACTTTGATCTTGGCGTATTTCAGGTCCTTGGTCACATCCACATCCGTGAGCGTGGTCATCGGCGAGATCCTTGGGTCCTTCATCTCGCGGATGATCTCACTGACCGTCTTTTTCACTTCTTCGTTCAAGCGATCCGAACGAAACGTACCCATATGCCCTCCTCCGCCCGGCGCGCGCCAGGCGGCCGAAACAAGCGATCTTCTCTCTTACGTCCGCTTCACTTCTTCTACAATGAAGGCTTCGATGACGTCGCCCTCCTGCAGGTCGTTGAAGTTCTCGATTCCGATGCCGCACTCGAAGTTCGTCAAAACCTCTTTCGCGTCGTCCTTGAAGCGCTTGAGAGAGGCGATCTTGCCTTCGTGGATCACCACGCCGTCGCGGATAACGCGAATCTGCGCGTTTCTCGTGATCTTGCCCTCATTGACATAAGCACCCGCAATGGTGCCGACGCCCGAGACCCGGAAGGTCTCGCGCACAGTTGCGCGCCCGAGTTCCGTCTCCTTGAAGACGGGCTTAAACATGCCCTGCATGGCGGCCTTCACGTCGTCGATAGCATTATAGATGACGCGATAGAGGCGCACATCCACGTTTTCCTTCTCCGCCATAGCGCGCGCGCCGGAATCGGGGCGCACGTTGAAGCCGATGACGATGGCGTTGGACGCGGAGGCAAACATGATGTCCGTCCCTGTGATCGCTCCGACGCCGCCGTGGATGCAGCGCACGCGCACTTCGTCATTGCTGAGCTTTTCGAGTGCCTGCTTGACGGCCTCGACGGAGCCCTGCACATCCGCCTTGACGATGATGTTGAGATCCTTGAGCTCGTCTGCAGCCATCTGCGTAAAGAGGTCGTCCAGCGAGACTTTGCTCTTGCTCTTGAGCTGCGCCGCCTTGATCTTGTCGCGACGTTCCTCGACGACCTGACGCGAAAGCTTGTCCGCCTCAGCAACGTTGAGGATATCGCCCGCGTCCGGCACCTCACTAAAGCCCAGCACCTCGACCGGAGTGCTCGGGCCCGCTTCGGTGACCGCGTTGCCCTTGTCGTCCGTCATGGCGCGAACCTTGCCGTATGCCGTACCGGCGACGATCGTATCCCCGCGGTGCAGCGTGCCGTTTTGCACGAGAACGGTCGCCAGCGGGCCGCGGCCCTTGTCCAGCTTCGCCTCAATGATCGTTCCTTTGGCCAGGCGGTTCGGATTCGCCTTGAGCTCGAGCATGTCCGCCTGCAGCAGAACCATCTCCAGCAGGGTATCGAGGCCCTGCTGCTTCTTGGCCGAAACGGGCACGATGATGGTCTGTCCGCCCCACTCCTCAGAGACGAGCTCGTACTCCGTGAGCTGCTGCTTAACGCGATCCGGATCGGCATCCGGCTTGTCCATCTTATTGATGGCCACGATGATCGGCACGCCGGCAGCTTTTGCATGGTTGATCGCCTCGACGGTCTGCGGCATGATGCCGTCGTCCGCGGCGACGACGAGGATGACGATATCCGTCACCTGCGCACCGCGCGCACGCATGGAGGTAAACGCCTCGTGGCCCGGCGTGTCGATGAATGTGATTTGCTTGCCGTTGCACAAGACGGTATAGGCGCCGATATGCTGCGTGATGCCGCCCGCCTCGCCCTCGGTGACCGAGCTGTTGCGAATCGCATCGAGCAGCGAGGTCTTGCCGTGGTCGACATGGCCCATGATGGTGACGACCGGCGGACGGGACTTGAGCATATCCTCTGCATCCGCTTCGTCGGAAGCACTGTCTGTGAGCACCTCCTCAAACGTCTTGGCTACCTTGAGCTCCAGCTCGATGCCGAAATCCGAGGCGACGAGTTCGCAGGTGTCGAAGTCGATCTCCTGATTGATCGTCGTGGGCATGCCGAGCAGAAAGAGCTTCTTGATGATTTCCGCAGCGGGCTTTCCGATCTTCTCGGACAGTTCTTTTACTGTAATGGTCTCCGTGGTGATCACCGCCTTTTCGATCACGACGGGTTCCGGCCGCCGCATGGGTTGCTTTGCCCCGCGCCTAAGTTTGCGATTTCCGCCGACTGCGTCGTCGTCCCAGTTGGTTGCGCTGGGCGCGGCTTCACGCGAGATCGCTTTCTTGTTCTTCACCCTTCTGTCCGCTTCGCGGGAGCGGGCATAGGCGCTCTTGTTCGGATCATAGTTGCTCACGCGCTCCTTGCCGCCGCCGGCAGGTGCTGCCGGCGCGCTGACCGGACCACGCGGCCCGCGCGGCGGAAACCCGCCCGTCTGACCCGGACGCGGCCCCGTGCCGCCCTGCTGCGGTCTCGGCGTGTAGCCGCCCTGCTGCTGCGGGCGTGGCTGGTATGCGCCGCCCTGCTGCTGTGGGCGCGGCTGATATGCGCCGCCCTGCTGCGGTCTTGGCTGATAGCCATCCTGCCGCGGCGGGCGGTTTTGCTGATAGGGTGTGCGCTCGCCCTGCTGCTGCGGGCGGCGCCGGTCGTCCTGCGAGATGGCGTGCGCCTCGTAGCCGCCGGCTGGCTTCTTCGGCGCTTCCGGCACGCTCGGCTGCGCTTGGGCCGGCTGTTCGGCGGCGCGGTTATCCTCGGCTGCGGGCGCTTGCGCCGCGGGAGCCTGCGCCGCGGGTTCCTCCTGTGCGGTCGGCTCCGCAACCACGGGCTGCTCGGCCAGTTCCTCGTCGTCCCGCCCTCCGGCATGCGCGGCGTGATCCTGGTCGGAGTCGAGCATCTCGCGTAAGCGCTCCATGCGCTCGCGCTCCTCGCGCGCTTTGCGCTCCTGCTCCTCTTTCTCCAGCAGCTCGCTCTCGGAATGGCGCACCGAAATGAGCAGTTCTCCGACGGAGCTCTGCGTCAGCGTCAGCCTCTCTAAAAGGTCTCTCGTCGTCTTCTGGATTCCGTTTGCCGATTCGAGAAAATTCGTTTTTGCCATTTGCGTCGTTACCCCCGCGTTTTCGCCGTCCGCCGTATTGGGGCGGAAGCTCGTTTATCGTTCGTTTATCGTTCGTTTGTCGTATTGTTTTATCCCGCCGGTTGACCGGCGCTTGCTCAGGCGTCCCGCCCGGGTTCCGCGAGCGCGCGGCGTATCATCGCCGCAAACGCCTCGTCCGTCACCGCGGCGACCATGCGCCCGGGTTTGCCGATCCAGCGGCCAAGCTCGCTTACCTCGACCAGCTCGATGCCGCCGCGCTCGCAAAGGCCGCGATACCGCTGCTTTGTGTTTGGCGAAGCGCCGCCGTCGATCAGCGCGAGCTTTGCGCCGTTTGCGCGCAGAAGCCGCTCAGTGACGTAATCGCCGGATTTCAGCCGGCCCGCTTTCATCGCGAACCCGATCGCGCTAGTCAGCTTGCTGTTCATGGTATCCTGCAAACTGCGCACGCAGCGTCTCGTATGTTTCCGACTCGATCTTCGTCTCCAGTGCGCGCTCCAGCGCGCGGGATTTGATCGCCTTTTCGAGGCAGGCGCTCTGTTTGCACAGGTACGCGCCTCTGCCGTTTGCGCGCCCCGTCGCATCCAGGATGACCGCCCCCTCAGGCGTGCGCACGACGCGCACAAGCTCCTTTTTCGGCTGCATCTGCCGGCAGGAGACGCACATCCGCATGGGAATCTTCTTGGCCAAGCGTTACGCCTCGCTTTCTCCCGCCGCGTCCTCGCGGTAGAAAGCGTCCATCGCTTCCTCCGCCTGGGACTGGCTCTTGATGTCGATCTTCCAGCCGGTGAGCTTCGCGGCAAGGCGGGCGTTTTGCCCTTCTTTGCCGATGGCAAGCGAAAGCTGCGTATCCGGCACGATGACCTTGGCGGCCTTCTCTTCTTCGTTGATATACACCATCAGCACCTTCGCGGGGCTGAGCGCCTTTGCGATATACACCGCAGAGTCGGAATCCCACTCGATGATATCGATCTTTTCGTTGTGCAGTTCGTTTACGATGCGCTCCACGCGCGTTCCGCGCTGGCCGACGCACGCGCCGACCGCATCTACCTGCATATCCGTCGAATGCACGGCGACCTTTGTGCGGAAGCCTGCCTCGCGCGCGATGGACTTGATCTGCACCACGCCGGTCTGGATCTCGGGCACCTCCAGTTCGAAGAGGCGCTTGACCAAACCGGGGTGCGTGCGGCTCACGAGCACCTGCGGGCCCTTGCTATCCTTCCGCACCTCGAGCACATATACCTTGATGCGGTCGTTGTTTTCGTAGGTTTCGCCGGGGATCATCTCGTTTGGCGTCAGGATGCCGTCCGTCTTGCCGAGCTCGACATAGACGTTTCCCTTCTCCACGCGCTGCACGATGGCGGTGAGCACTTCGTTTTCCTTCTCAACGTACTCTTCATAGATCACGCCGCGCTCCGCCTCGCGGATGCGCTGCACGACGACCTGCTTGGCCGTCTGCGCCGCGATGCGCGAAAACTCCTTGGTCTTAACCTCTTCCTCGAGCACGTCACCCACCTCGTAGAGCATGTTGACGCGCTTTGCGTCCGCAAGCGAGATCTCGTTGATCGGGTTTTCGACCTCTTCCACAACCGTCTTGGAAGCGTAGATGCGAAAATCCCCGCTGTTCGGGTCGATCTGCGCGCGCACGTTCGCGGTCGCGCCGTAGTTGCGCTTATAGGCCGAGGTCAGCGCCGCTTCGATGGCGAGAATCAGCACATCCTTGCTGATGCCGCGTTCCTTCTCCAGCGCACTCAATGCTTCGACAAACTCTGTGTTCATCCTATCGTACTCCTTACAAATAATCCCGTGTGAAAACGCACCGCCGCCGGCCCGTCAGCCGCGAATGCGGCGCCTTAAAAAACCAGCTCCGGCCGCGCAAGCGCGATCGCCTTGCGCTCAAGCGTCAGTTCGCCGCCGTCGAGCCGAACAACGACGCTGCTTTCATCAAAACGAATCAACTCGCCCACAAACGCCTTTTTGCCGTCCTTCGGCGCAAAGAGCTTGATCTCGATGCGCTTTCCGATATTTCGGGCAAAGTCTGCGTCTTTTTTGAGCGGCCGGTCGAGCCCGAGCGAAGAGACAGAGAGCATATACGCCTGCTCGATGGGGTCTGCTTCGTCGAGAATGGGGTCGACCGCGCGGCTGACGCGCTCGCAGTCGTCTATGGTCACGCCGCCCGGTTGATCGATATACAGCGTGAGCACCCAGTCCCCATATTCCTTGGCAAACTCCACATCGCAAAGCTCAAAGCCGAGCTCCGAAACGGTCTGCCCGAGCAGCTGCTCCACCTTTTGCGCCGTGTTCAATCGCTTCCTCACAATCCCCGCCACGCCGCGGTTTTTTCGCTTGCGGCGGGCAGAAAAGCACCCTTCAAAACGAAAGAGTGGGTTTCGCCCACTCTCCGCTAAAAGTTCAATCATCCAACACGGGAAAGTATAGCAGCATTTTTCCACATTTGCAAGTTTTTTCCCGCAAATTCAGCCAAGAAGCATTTCGTCGGGAAAATACCGGCATCGTCGTTCTCTTTCCGCTGCGGTCAATTCTGCGCTGCTTGGCGCGGTTGTGTGCTACAATGTGCTTGCGGCAGCGCGCCGCATCAGATGCAGCGCCCCCCGTCCACGCTGAGCACCTGCCCGGTGATGAACGAGGACTCCTCCGAGGCGAGAAACAGCACTGCGGATGCGACATCCTCAGGCGTACCGGCGCGCAGCAACGGCGTCTCTTGGCAGATGCAGGCGATCTCGCCCTCGTCAAAGCCGCGCGTCATATCGGTCGTCACGAAGCCGGGCGCCACGCAGTTGACGCGGATGCCGCTCGGCGCGACCTCTTTTGCCAGCGCCTTGGTAAAGCCGATCACCGCCGCCTTCGAGGCGGAGTACGCCACCTCGCAGGACCCGCCCGTCACCCCCCACATGGAGGAGATATTCACGATCGCGCCGCGTTTCTTGCGGATCATAGCCGGCAAAACGGCGTTGGAGACGAGGAACATGCCCGTCGCGTTCGTGCGCATCACACGGTCCCAGTCGGCCAGCGGGGTCTGGGTGACAAGCTGCGTCGGCAGCGCGATGCCGGCATTGTTTACGAGCACATCTATAAAGCCAAAGCGCCCGCTCACGCACGAAACGATCTGCTCCGTCTGCTGTTCATCGGAGACGTCTCCCTGCACGAGCATGGCGGAGCAGCCCGCGTTTGTAAGCTCGCGCAGCAGCGCCAGTGCCGCATCGGCGCTCTCATGATAGTGAATCGCAACGCGGTGCCCTTCTCTGGCGAAGCGCCGCGCGATGCCCGCGCCGATGCCGCGCGAGGAGCCCGTGATCAAAACCGTATGCTTCATACGCACATTCTAGCAAACGCGCCGCGCGCGCGCAACGCGAATGGGCCAGAATCCGGCGGAAAAGGAAAATGATGAAAGAAACAACGCTCTATCTTGGCTGCCATCTGAGCAACGCCAAGGGTTATGCGGCGGCGGGGCGCGTCGCCCTCTCCATCGGCGCAAACACATTTCAGTTTTTCACCCGAAACCCTCGCGGCGGCGGGGCAAGAGCCATCGATCCGGCAGACGCGGAAGCGCTCAATGCGCTCTGCCGCGAGAACCGCTTCGGCACGCTTGTCGCCCACGCGCCGTATACGCTCAACCCCTGCTCGGCCGACGCAAAGGTGCGCGATTTTGCTTACCGCTGCTTTGCTGAAGATCTTGCACGCATGGAGTCCTTCCCAAACAACGTCTACAACTTTCACCCTGGCAGTCACGTTGGACAAGGCGCTGAAGCGGGCATCCGCCTGACGGCCGAACTGCTCAACGATGTGCTGACGCAGCAGCAGCGCACGACGGTGCTGATCGAGACCATGTCCAGCGGCGGCTCAGAGATCGGCGGCCGGTTTGAACAGATCGCGGAGCTGCTCGGCCGAATCCAGCTTGCGCAGAAAGTCGCTGTCTGCCTGGATACCTGCCATGTATTCGCCGCGGGATACGACGTAAAAAACGACCTGGACGGCGTGCTGACGCAGTTTGACCGCATCATCGGGCTCGATCGTCTGCGCGCGCTGCACATCAACGACAGCCTCTTTGACCTCGGCTGCGGCAAAGACCGGCACGCGCGCATCGGCGAAGGGTTCATCGGCCTCGAGGCCATGCGCCGCGTCGTACACCACCCGGCGCTTGCCGGGCTGTCGATGATCCTCGAAACGCCGAACGAGCCGTCGGGGCACGGGGACGAGATCCGCCTGCTGCGTGCATAAGCCGCAAGCGCGCTGCACCGCATCCAAGCGTGAAACTTTTGCTGCGGCGGTTGACGCCAAGACCGCAATCCGTTATCTTTTTGATTGCGGCCGCCGACCGGCCGGACGCTGAAGTAATAATTTTGCATTGAGAGAAGACAACTTGGTATTGACATGACAAAAATCCGCTACCTCGATATCCGCCGCATGTCCGGCGAGGACGGCCCGGGATCGCGCACTGCGCTCGTATTCAAGGGCTGCTCGCTCGCATGCGCCTGGTGCCACACGCCCGAGAGCATCGCAAAGAGATTTCAGGTGCGCTGGCTCCCCTCGTACTGCGTCGCCTGCGGCGCCTGCGACGGCGTCTGCCCAAACGATGGCCTCACCCGGGATGAATCGGGCGTGCACATCGACCGCAGGCTCTGCACAGGCTGCTGCGCCTGCGTCTCCGCCTGCCCTTCGCGCGCGCTGGAGTGTCTCGGCATAGACGCGGAACCGGAGGCGTTGCTGCACGAGCTGATTCAGGACAGCGCGTCGTTCGGCCGCGACGGGGGCGTCACCCTGACCGGCGGCGAAGCGCTGCTTCAGGAAGGCGCAGTGGAGTTGCTGCGCCTGCTCAAGCAGGCCGGCGTTCAGACCGCGGTCCACACCAGCGGGATGCTCTTTCCCGAGCAACTGCAGGCGGCGCTGCCGTATACGGACGTGCTGCTCTTCGACCTCAAGCTCATGGACAGCGTGGCACACAAGCGCTGGACAGGGCGCGGCAACGCGATGATCCTGCGAAACCTCGGCATCGCGGCACTCTGGGCCAAGGGCAGCGGCCGGCTCTGGATCCGCACACCGATCATCCCCGGCGCGACGGATTCGAAGGAAAACATCCGCGCCATCGGCAGCCGCATCGGCGCAATTGGCGGGGCAGAGCGCTGGGAGCTCCGCCCGTTCAGCAACCGTAATGCGCAGCGGTATGAACAGCTCGGTATCGACTGGACGTTTAAGCAAACGCCTTCGGTCTCACGCCGGCACATGGAGGAACTGCTCGCGATTGCAAGAGACACCCGTGCTTGCGCAGACATTCGCGCCATGGATGCATCCGCAAACCAATCTTGAGCAAGCGGCCAAGCAGGCAAGCCGCCCTGCATTCAGACGTGTCACGCAACGAGGGAGCGGGGCGTCGACCACCGGTTCTCCGCCCCGCTCCCCTGTCGCCCGGTCAGCTGTTTTGCTGCAGATACCGTGCGATCGTATACAAGAACTCCTTGTTTCCCGGCGGATATTTTCCGCGGTTGATAAAGAGCTGATCAAGCCGTTTTTGATTTCCGAAGTTCCAGATGGCCTTGATCTCCTCTCGCACATTGCGCTCGATACGCGCAGGTTTGGTGTCGCAGCGCTCCGCAACTTTCGGGTACAACACGCGCGTTGTGCTGGTCACCTGCTCCTCCTGCATGATGAGCTCGAGCGTCATCGCCATCTGCACGTAACCAAGGCGCCCCGTCGGAGCGCCGAGCCTGAGCAATTCCTGATCGATCTTTGACCTCACATCGTCTATCCTCCTGTCAGATTTTACCCCTAAACAGACATTAATCTACATAATATCAAATTTCAACGATTCCGCCATTCTTCGAGATTAATCGACTAAATCCGCGTTTTTTCGATTTTATGTATATACAACGCCGATTCGTTTCACAGGATCGTTTGGTAAAAATTCAGCAGGGCACATTCGAAGTCAAATCGCATGCACCCGGGCGGCTTCCCTATGAAGCGCGCCTGTAATCTACGGCGTACGCCGATTGCGGTCGACCTCCGCGCGTGTTACAATACTCGGTGAAGACAAGGGACGCAACGACAAGAATCAGGAGGCATGCAACCATGCTTTGGACGCTGAAAAAGATAGGGTATCGCATATTCCAGTTCGTGCTCACAACAGGCATGCGCCTGATGCCATGGCGGGCGCCCGAGCTGCTCACCGGGGCGGGGAGTATCAAGCTGCTGCCCGCACACATCAAGCGCAGCGGGCTTGGAAAAGCGCTGATCATCACGGGTACCGTCTCCCGCAAGATCGGCCAGCTTGATTCCTTCTTCGCCGCCTGCGATGCCGCGGGGCTGCAGGGCGTGGTCTACGACGGCGTAGAGCCAAACCCTTCGCTCGAAAACATCGAAGCTGCGCGCAAGCTATACGT
>JAEWQH010000094.1 GCA_023399275.1 Bacillota bacterium | reverse complement strand
CCGTCGCGCATGGCGACGTCGCCTTCTATGATTTCTTCCGTAAATACATTGACGATCTTGGCGTTTTTGATGACCAGCGCAGCATTTCGGTTGGCCGCGTTCAGGATGGCGGCGCGTAGACGTGACTTTTGCATAATGCTCACCCACCTTTTTGTTAGTATAGCACACAGATTGTTAGATGCAAATACTTTGCAAGAAGTTTTTCCTGTGCTAAGATAGGAATAGACAGAGCGATATGCAAGCTCCTGCCGCGGATTCCTGCGTTTTTCTATATACCGCAGATCGTCAACCCGACCGACATTTTTTCCGGCAAACTGGCCGAAATCCTTTCTATCGACGCAGATTGTATGCAAGGAGACGTTTCATTATGCGAACCATCATCAAAAACGGAACGCTTGTGCGCAGCCAAGGGATCGAACAGGCGGATATCCTCATCGAAAACGGGTTTATCAAGCGCATCGCGGCGAATCTGACCGAGCAGGCGGACGAAGTGGTCGAGGCGGGCGGAAAACTCGTCTTCGCCGGATTCATCGATACGCATACACACTTTGACCTCGACCTCGGCGTCACCATCACGGCGGACAACTTCATCACCGGCTCGCGCGCCGCGGTGCTCGGTGGAACGACCACCGTGCTGGATTTTGCCACGCAGGACCGCGGCATGACCATGCAGGACGCGCTCGACCTCTGGCAGAAGAAAGCGGAGGGCTCGAGCTGTAACTACGGCTTTCACATGGCGATCTCGGAGTGGAACGGCGAGCGGGCCGCCGAGGTCGAGCACATGGTCGCGCAGGGGGTCACTTCCTTTAAGATGTATATGGTCTACGACGCGCTGCGCCTCAACGACGGCGAGATCTACGCCGCGCTCAAGCATATGGCGGCGTTGAACTGCATCAGCGGTGTGCACTGCGAAAACTACGATATCCTCAACGAGCGCATCCACGAGCTCAACAGCATCGGCATGCGCTCGCCGCTTGCCCACCCGCTTTCGCGGCCAAACGCCGTGGAGGCGGAGGCGGTCGCGCGGCTGATGCGCATCGGCCAGCTGGCCAAGGCGCCGGTCTGGGTGGTGCATCTCTCCACGCACGAGGGGCTGGAGGAGGCGCGCCGGGCCAGAGCACGGGGGCAGGAGGTCTATCTGGAGACCTGCCCGCAGTATCTGGTGCTGGACGATGCGCGCTACGGCGACCCGGATGCGGAGAAGTTTATCATGTCTCCGCCGCTGCGCCGGGCCGAGGATCAAGACGCGCTGCTCTCGGCCATGGGCTCTGGGGAGATCGATATCATCGGAACCGACCACTGCTCGTTTATGATGAGCCAGAAGGCGCTCGGCGGCGGCGAGTTCTCCAAGACGCCAAACGGCTGCGCGGGGGTGCAGAACCGCGCGCAGCTCATCTATACCTATGCCGTGCGCACCGGCCGTATCACGCTGCAACAGATGGCGGCGATGATGAGCGAGAATGCCGCGCGTATGTTCGGGATGTTCCCCCACCGCGGCGTGCTGCGCGAGGGAGCCGAGGCGGACATCTCCATCTACGACCCGACCGGCGAGAGCACGGTTACCTACCGCAATCTGGCGCACCACTGCGACAACTCGCCCTATGAGGGCATGAAGGTGCTTGGCGGGGTGTCGGATGTGCTGCTCGGCGGGCGGCATATCGTTAAAAACGGCAAACTGGCGGAGGAGGGCAGGGGGAGATTCGTCTTTCGCAAGACCTCCGGCAGGTACCGCGCGTGAAGATCGGCTGCGTGCTGCTCGCAGCCGGTGCGGGCAGGCGCTTTGGCGGCGGCAAGCTGCTCTATGAAATCGACGGCGAGTCGATGATCGTGCGCGCGCTTCGGCTCTATGCAGCGCTCCCGCTGGCGGCGCGCGTCTGCGTTACGCGGGCGGAAGCGGGCGAAATCCGCCAAAAGGCACATGAAAACGGCTTTCCCGTGGCGATCAATCCCGATCCGGAGCGCGGCGTCGGCAGCAGCGTGGCGATCGCGACCGAGGCGATTCTGGCAAAGGAGCCGTTGTTGGACGGCATTCTCTATGCGGTGGCAGATCAACCGTATCTGACACAGGAGAGCGTAGAGCGTCTGCTGGTGGCGTTTGAGGCGCATCCGTGCGACATCGTATCCCTGTCGTTTGGCAAGCGGCGCGGCAACCCGGCGGTGTTTCCGCCGGAGTTTTACCCGGAGCTGTGCGCGCTGAGGGAAGACGTAGGCGGCGGTGCGGTGATCCGGCGGCATCCTGGGCGGTTGCATCTTACTGAGGCAGGCGCGGCGCGGGAGCTTGACGATATCGACGCCATAGAGGGCTGACAATAACGTGACGCAGGGCTTACCCCCGCGGCGCAGGCAAGGAAGTAACGACATGATCGAGCTGATCCATGGAAATATCATAGAAGCGAAGACATTTGGCGACCCCGTGATCACGCAAAACGGCTATCTCGCGGTGGAGGACGGCGTTGTGCGCGGCGTGTTTTCCGAGCGCCCGCCGGAGTTTGCGGCGGCGCGGGTGGCGGACTATGCCGGACGGCTGATTCTCCAGGGCTTTTCGGATATGCACCTGCATGCGCCGCAGTATCCGATGCTCGGTATGGGCATGGATCTGCCGCTGATGGATTGGCTCAAGGCATACACCTTCAAGACCGAGTCGCGCTTTGCGGATTGCGGATTTGCGCGGGAGGTCTATGCCCGCCTGGCCGCCGAGCTCATCGGCAACGGGACTACGCGCGTATGCATCTATTCCTCCATCCATATGGACGCGACGCTGATTCTGATGGAGGAGCTGGAGAAGGCCGGCGTCGGCGGCTTCGTCGGCAAGGTGAACATGGACCGTGCGAGCGGCGAATGTGAAGAGACGACGGAGCAAAGCAAGCGCGAAACCCTGCGCTGGCTCGACGAATGCGGGCGCTTTTCGCGCATCCGTCCCATATTGACCCCGCGCTTTACGCCGAGCTGCAGCGACGAGCTGATGGGGTGGCTCGGCGCGCTCGCCGCGGAGCGGAATCTTTATGTGCAGTCGCACCTGAGCGAGAATATGCGCGAGATCGAGTTGGTAAGGGAGCTTCATCCGGACTGCGAGCAATATTGGCAGACGTATGAAAAATACGGCCTGTGGAAGGAGCACACCATCATGGCGCACTGCGTGCATTCCGACGCGCGCGAGCAGCAGGCGATGATCGACCACGATGTGCTCTGCGTCCACTGCCCGGATTCCAACATCAATATCTGCAGCGGGTTTGCGCCCGTGCGGCAGATGGTGCAGCGCGGCGTTTGGGTTGCGCTGGGGTCGGATATCGCAGGGGGTGCGCAGCTGCCCATGCTGCAGGTGCTCACGGGCTGCCTGCGCATGTCCAAGGCGCGCGCCATCGCAACCGGCGGCGCCGAGCCGTTTTTAACCGTGGGCGAGGCATATTACCTGGCGACGAGCGCAGGCGCGCGGTATTTTGGTGACGCAGCCGGTTTTGCGCCGGGCAATCCGCTGCACGCGGTGGTGCTCGACGAATCCGGTATGCCGCCCAGCGCGCGGGAGCTGACGGTGCAGGAGCGCTTTGAGCGGGCGGTGTATCTGGCGGATGATCGAAGCATCGCGGCGGTCTATGCCGCGGGAAGACGGGTCAAGTGAGCAGACAGGCAGCGCGCGGGTACGCCGCTGCTTCATTCGTTTCAGCGCGGCGCGCGTTTGAATGTGGTTCTGGGAAAGAAGGTGAACGTGACTCTATTACAGACAGGTTCGCCGCGCCGGCATAAAATTCGTTCACAAGGATGACAGACCGGAGCCATCAAAGTATTGTATAATATTTGATAAGCAACAAGGAAAACGGCATCCTTGTATCGAATAATAATATAGGCAGAGTACAAGATAGTTTGCCGAAAAAGGAGTGGTATCATGCGTATTTCGATCACTGGCAAAAACCTCGAGATCTCCGATTACCTCAGCGACCTGGTCAACAAAAAGGTCGGCAAGCTCGAGCGGTTTTTCCCGCAGGATGCGGAGGTGTTTGTCACCC
>JAEWQH010000010.1 GCA_023399275.1 Bacillota bacterium | reverse complement strand
GACCTCAAGAAACAATACCGGCCATGCCGGAGAAAGGACATAACTTAGCATCTGCAAAAAGTTGTGTTGACAATAGGGGGCAGTACAATGGCAAGGCTGGCGCTGGCTTTGGAGACGTTAAGTTTTTTTGCCACATCGCACACCCGCACCCCGTCATCACAACTGGTGGAAAGCTCATAGACCGCTTTTATGTAATGAGCTTGCGATTTTGTAAGCTGCATACCTGCCTTTCCCCCCTATGTTTGCACGCTGCATCACTTCTGCAAAGCCCTGTGATAAACAACTTTGCCCTTATCCATAAATAGAATGCTGTCGGCAGTGGCGTTCACCAGTTCAAGATCGTGGGTAATTAGAATAATGGTTTTCCCCTGTTTTGCAATTCGATTCAGCAAATCCGCGATCATGCGCATATTGGCTCCGTCTAGGCCGCTGGTCGGCTCGTCCAGCAAAAGGAGTTCTTTTCCGCTGGCGACGGCTAAGGCCAGCAAAAGGCGCTGCTTCTGACCGCCGGACAGGGAAAGAGGGTGGCGTTCCATGACACCCTGCAAACCGACATCCAGAAGAAAGTCCTCAATCAGTGATTTTGATATATCCCCTCGATGCTTACCAATATAAAATTCATCCTCTACCGTAGCCGCATAAAGCTGATAGTCGGTGTCCTGCTGAACAAAAAACATGCTTCTGGTTCGACGCTTGCATTTACACGCCTGTCCGCTGAGCAATACTTGCCCGATATTTTGCTTATACAAGCCTGTCAACACGCGGCACAAACTGGATTTCCCCGCTCCGTTACCGCCAACGATAGCAAGTATGTGGCCGCTGTCCAGGGAAAAGGACGCTTCATCCAATACCTTTAGGCCGCCAAAGGAGATTGAGAGATCATAAGCGCTCAGCTTTGCGGTTTTGCTGTATTCCATACTTCTTCCGGGCGTGATACGGGGTTCTGCAAACCGCCGCAGCCCAAGCCCGTCCATCTGCCGCTCTGTAAGAGCCAACGCTTCATCACGCGTGTATTCCTGGGCAATTCGCCCATCCTCCATCCGTATCATACGGTCAAATATTTTTTTCACATAATGCAGCCGGTGTTCTGAAAGGATGATCGTCGTTCCAGCTTCCTTTAGGCGATAAAGCAGCGCTCCAAGCCTTATAATGGCAGCGCTGTCCAGATTAGCCGACGGTTCGTCGAGCACCAACACGCCGGGACGCATAGCGCATACCGAAGCGATGGCAACCCGCTGCTTTTCTCCGCTGGAAAGCGGAAATATAGGCTTACCCAGCAGCGTTTCCAACCCGATCAATGCATTGACTTCATCCAGCCGTTCATGCATCTCTTTGCGTGGTGTGGCGTTGTTTTCCATTCCAAGAACAATCTCATCCGTGGTGTTTGTCGCATAAAACTGGCTGCGCGGGTCTTGAAACACGCTCCCAATCATCGTGCCCAATTCACTGATGGTGATCTTCATAGCATCTCGGCCATAAAGCTCATAGCCCCCTGTAAGTGTTCCGGGATAAAACTGAGGGCATAAACCGTTGAGCACACGGGTCAGGGTGGTTTTCCCGCAGCCGCTGCTCCCGGTAAGAATGATGAATTCTCCGGGCCTTACATGCAAATTGATGCTATTTAGTTGTCCATCGCCGCCCGAACCCGCTCCATAACGAAAGGACAAGTCGTTAAGCCGTATCATAGCATCACCCCCGGAGCAAAACGATCCAACAACACAATCACAGCATTCGCGACAAGCCCCGCGCTCAAAAACAGGGCATCCCTGCTTGTAAAATGCACCGGGCTAAAACTGATCACATCATTGTGAAAGCGAACGCCCCGCACCGTGACCGAGGCCGAAAGCTCCTCTGAAATGCGGGTAATACGAATGACAAGCGGCAGCAGAATGCTGCTGATCGTTCGCGGCAGATGCAGGAGCGTATTCCAAAACCCAATTCCAATCCCGCGAAACTTCTGCGCGTTTCGTATGCTGCGATACTCCTCGGCTACCGTAGGAAAAAACCTCAGCATAATACCTATACCAATGCCCACAGCCTTTGGAAGATGCATGGCATTGAGCGCGCCTATAAAGCTGCCGGTGGGAACCCGGTATAGCAGCATAGCAAATAAGAGCGGCACCATCGCCCGATGACCCGAGAATCCAAAATTGGACAGTGTAATGCCAATGCTTGTGGTGGGGTCGATACTTAGCAGATAGAGCGCAAACTTTGATATACCCCATAGCACAAACCAAAACAGGAGATAGCCGGGGATTTTAGCCGCACTGCCGCTGGGCACCTGAAAAGCCAGCGCCACAGCGAACAGCCCGAAAAGAGCTGCTTCGCTGTGTGCCAGTATGCTGCCGGCTATACCCGCCAGCAGAAGAAATAAGTAAACGCGCGGATCAACGCCTGTAGATTTTGCCGCCGTCATGCAACACCGGCAGGGGCAAAGTGCTTGCGCAACACCTTTGTGCCTATGAAATAACCCAGTGTGGCGGCCACAATGGTGCAAGCGCCGAACAACAGGATGTTTTGCGGGGCGGTATACACGGCGGCATAACTGTCAACAGCGGCAATAGCGGCAACTTCTTCCATGCCAGAGCTTACAAAAGCCTGCACCGCCGCGTCCCGCATGAAGAGGTATTGGAAGGTAGCGGCATAGGTGTAAGTGAGCCAGTGAATGATATAATGCGCCAGCGGTCGCCACTTCTTTCCGTAGCCGTGAATCATAGTCAGTTCACCAATTAAGCCCGCCGCAATAAACAGAATCGCGTTGACCGGCACGCCGATAATGATATAGAAAAGAGCAAAAACCAGTGAATAGACAAAGCATGTGCCGATGCGCGGCGCTTTGGTTTGAATGAGTACATAGATGAACCCACCCAGAAGCGAGGGAATAATCCCGCCGATAATAGAGCTTAAGACAACGCCCAGCGGTGTAACAAACGGCACCACGATATAACCGATTACCATGGTCAGCAGCGACAGCAAAAGCGTCAGCGTCAAGTCTTTGAGTCCAATAAATTTCCGTTCCTTTGTCATGACAAATTCCTCCAAGTTTATTTTTGAATATTCCAATCGGTTGATTTACGCTGAAGCTCCCACAGGCGGGCATACAAACCAGATTTTGCCATTAGCTCGTCATGCGTGCCGTGTTCCTTCACTTTACCGCCGTCCACCACCAAAATTTGATCGGCGTTCTGAACGGTCTTCAACCGATGTGCAATCATTACCACCGTGCGATCCTGCACAAGGTCGGATACGGCCCGCTGCACCAGCACTTCATTCTTGGCATCTAAGGAGGCGGTGGGTTCATCCAACAGCAGGATGGGAGCGTCTTTCAAAATAGCACGTGCTATGGAGACGCGCTGCTTTTCCCCGCCGGACAGGGTGCTGCCGCCTTCTCCCACCATGGTGTCGTATCCGTCGGGCAGCGCCGTAATGAAGTCATGGCATCCGGCGCGGCGGGCGGCCTCCATCATCTGTTCTTCCGTGGCGTCCTTACGCCCAAACAGGATGTTTTCCCGAATGGTGTCGTGGAACAGGTAAACGTCCTGTAGCACCATTGAAATGCCCTCTTGCCATGCTTCGGGGCCGACTTCTCCCAGCGGTACGCCGTCGCAGAGAATCGCACCGCCCGTCACATCCCAAAAGCGTGCCAAAAGACGCAAAATGGTGCTTTTGCCGCTCCCTGACGGGCCGACAATGGCAGTAAGCTTTCCGCGTGGGATTTCAAAGGATACCTGCTTCAAGGCTTCCTCGGCTCCCTTGGCGTAGGAAAAGCTGACATCCTGAAAGAGAATATTGGGATTCTCAGCCGGTCTTGTATCCCCGGTCATCTCCGCTTCCCGCATGGTTGCGTCCAGCCGTTTCGCCGACGTATAGTTGATCCTCAGCATCATGAGATTGGTCGCGGTCGTAATAACGGGAGAGAGAATTTTCGTGCCGATAATGATCAGGCAAACAAACTCGACCACACCCATCTTGCCGCCCAGCAGAAGATAACTTCCGGCAAGGCAGGTCAGTGGCAGCCCGAATTGTACAATTGACGCACAAAGGCGCATGAGGCTTCCCGCGCCGCTTTCACCCTTAATGCTGCTTTCCATCAGACGGTGGTACGCCGTCTTTAGCTTTCCAAAGCCTTCGCCGGTCTGGTTATAGCTTTTCAGCGTTTTCATGCCCAGCAGATATTCATTCAGATGGGTAGCCGCTTTATCCCGGGACACGGCAAGGTTCCCCGAATGATGCGCCAGTGTCTTAAAGGACAGCGCCATCAATACCGCCGCAACGGGTATCGCAATATAGAAGGCAGCGGCCAGCGTTGGATTATAGATGAACATTCCGACAGAGCTGAGCACAACCGCCAGCACGACGCTGAACAGGCCAGCCAGATATCCAACGATGGCTTGCTGGATATTGATAAAATCGTTTGTAAAATTGTTGATCAGTTCCCCCGTTTCCTTTTTAGAGAAAAAGCCCAGAGGCAAACGACGAAGCTTCTTCACAAATTCAATACGGTCTTCGGCAATCCATGCGCCGGAAATGACATGGGAATTTTTATAAGCCCCTCGGCCAATGACATACTGCAAAAGCGTAAGCCCCAGCAGTACCAAGGACAGAATGACAAGCCGGGATATGCTGATCGCGTTGGCTTCCTGAAAAGCGGAGGCCAGCATATTGATGGCAAAAAAGATGACAATAGCGGAGAACATTCCGAAAAAATCTTCAAAGAATGTCCAAACGGTGGGACGTATTAATTGCCGGGGCTTCCCAAATGTAAGCTTTTTAATGATTTCGCTCATGCCGTCACCTCCTTGGCTTTGCCGCTGCGCCTTCTTTCAATGCTCCAGCTATCGGCTTCGTTTTGTACCGTCCACAATTCACGGTAAAGTGTTTCCTCGCGCATGAGGCTTTGATGGGTGCCGTGCTCGACGATTTCGCCCTGCTCAAGCACAAGGATTTGATCGGAATTTTGAATGCTGGGAAGGCGATGGGCGATGATAATCACAGTTTTGTTTTTAATCAGCCGGTCAATTGCTTTTTGGATAAGGTTTTCGTTCTCAGCGTCCGAATAGGCTAAAGCCTCGTCTAATACGATGATGGGAGAATCCTTGAGCATCGCTCTGGCAATTGCTAGACGCTGTACTTCACCGCCGGATAATCCCGCCCCGCTGCTTCCGATCGGAGTGTCATACCCCTTGGGGAGCTTCATAATAAAATCATGGCATTGGGCGGCACGGGCTACGGCCTGCACCTGTTCATCCGAAAAATCTCGGTTCATAGTGATGTTGCCGCGCACGGTGTCGGAGAAAATGGTGGTGTCCTGAAACACGAAGGAAACCGTATCCATCAGACGTTCCGGGTGGATATCACGAATGTCAACGCCGCCGACGGTGATTTTCCCGCTTGTTACATCCCAAAAGCGAGAGATAAGCTGTCCGATAGTAGACTTCCCGCCG
Source organism: Bacillota bacterium (assembly GCA_023399275.1). Lineage (GTDB taxonomy): Bacteria > Bacillota > Clostridia > Christensenellales > CAG-138 > UBA7703. Next base: position 38,631 of record JAEWQH010000010.1, on the reverse strand, counting down.
CCGGACGGGCCGACAAGGGCGGTCATCTGTCCTTGGGGTGCAGTAAAGCTAACCTGGCTCAAGGCCAAAGTATGTAAAGGATCAGCGGAGCTTTGATAGGTAAAGGATACGTCGTGGAAAGCGACGTCAAATTGTGTTGGCATTTGTGGCTTTGCCGGAATTGGCACCGGCTCCATATTCGTGATGCCATCGATGTTGTGCAGCGCCACCGTAAGCTCTCCCATGCGACTGCCGGTCATCACCAAATCCATCAGAGGCGTTGATATGGCGGGTGTAAGTACCATCGCCATGATAACGGACAAAAGTATATTTTGATTACCGGGATTCAGCCAAATCAGCAAAGTGCTCACCGGAAGCACGACCACCAACAGCGATAGAATAATGGTTTTGTAGCCTTCGTAAAAAGGAGCCACCCGCTTATTCATTTGCATTTCCCATTTGCTGCAATCATGGGTAGCATCGTCAAGAGATCGCGTGACGGTTCCGGTCAGCCCAAACAGCTTGACCTCTGCAATGCCCCGGACATACTCGGAAAACGCGCCGGTCATTTTGCTCATGACGGCGGCCACTTCGGTCAGCAATTTTTGCCCGCTTGCGCCGCCCCAAATGGAAAACTGTAACGCAATTGCGCCGATAACCGTAAGCACCACGGACAGGGCCAGCCAGATATTCAGGCTTCCAAGTCCGAGGAGGAGCGCCAATACAGCACATACCGAGCCGATAAAATCGGGCAGCAAATGCGCGATAAAGATTTCAATTTTCTCAATGCTGTCATCCATGGTTCTTTGAATACTGCCGGATGAGTGGCTCGTGAAAAATCCCATAGGGAGCCGTCCCATGTACTCCATCACCCGAACTCGAATCCCATACAGCACCTTATACGCCACTGTATGTGCACCATAGCTGCCCGCAAAGGAAAAAGCGGCATTGATTACAATGCTCCCGGCCGCCGCAACCGCCCAAAACAGGATGCTGTTTATCCCGCTTCCGGCAACGTCAAGCAGCAGGATGCGGGCGATGTTGTATACCGACACATAAGGCACCATTCCGGCCAGTGTGCCGATCGCCATCGCAATACAGCTTAATACCAGCCGTGTCTTTCCTTGGGCTGCAATTTCAAATAGCCGGGAAAGAACCGGCTTTTTATTGTTCATTACTATACCCCCTCGTTAACAAGTTAGCTATTTCTAACCGAAGTATAGGATAGCACTGCTTGAAGCATATTTCAATTGCCAGCCAATACTTATAACGGATACTCTTGATAAGACAAAAGAGTTAATATATACTGTAATAAAGGCGTTTTTATAGAAACGAAGTGCATTCTGAAATCCTAAAAAAGATACTGATAAGGTGGGCGCTATGTACAAGTTTTATGGCACAGCAGATATGCTGCAAAAATATGAAGAAAGCGGATGGCACAGAGTAAATAACGGGCGCGGATTTCGGTTAACGCTGCCCGAGGAATTAGGACGCGGATATATGGAAGTATGGGGAGACCCGGAAAGCCATTGTTTCATTGACAGTGACATGGTAATCGAGAAAGAAATGGTAGAACGGTATTATTACACGAAAAGAGGACTGAAAGTTACCTTCATCGAAGATATGACGGGCACTTACTACCAGAACAAGGCGCAGGCAGGCGAAGCGCGTTTTGGAACCTTTTGCACTGTTTGCAACATGCCGCAGCCCTGGTTTCATCGCTCTCCGGCGGGTACGGTACAGAAATGCTCCAGTATTTTGGTTCATGAGTCTTTTTTGACTAAGATTGGTTTTGCCGTACCACCGAATGGCTGGGATCGGGCGGCCTACATCATTAACGGGCGGGACAACCGTTACCCGGAGCTTGCCGCCATATGCCGCGATATAAAGAAAGTATCCGTCAGTGACGAATACTTTCCGATATATTTTCAGGCTAAAGCTTTGGAAACCGCCGCCTTGTTGTTTGACATTGCATTTCGCCTTGAGTCAAAAGAGGATATGATCATAACGCATAAAACTCGTGAAGCAGTAAAATCAGCGATTATGGTTCTTGATAAGGAGTTTATCCAGCCGCCGGGGGTTAACGATTTGGCTAAGGCGGTTGGTATTGATACAAAGACCTTGCAAAAGGGATTTCGGCAAATGGTCGGTCAAACACCCCGGGAATATGTACGTGCATTGCGTATGGAAAAAGCACTGAGCTATCTTGAAGATCAAAATCTGCGGATGGAGGGTATTGCCCGGATGACGGGTTATCAAAGCAAGGTTCATTTTTTCAATGCCTTCAAGACAATCTATGGCTGTACGCCCGGTCAGTTCAGCAATTACAAGTAGCCATCAATTCTCTTTACTCGATTGTTGTGAAAAACAAGTTTTCAAACAGCGGCCCGGGCTTGCAGTTTTCCTTTCTGCGGCTCCGCTTTTGGAAAGCTGCCGACCGGGATATACACGCCCTTTGCCATGTCCTCCGTGCGCAGGGCCGCCTTTTTTGTCTCCAGTTCCGCTTTTTTCTCTGCCCTGATTTTATCTTCATATTCTTTCTGCTTGCCATTGGCCTTGCGGCGTAAATAGTTTTGATGCAGCCTGTCCTTACGTTCTTCCTTTTTGCGTAGAGCCTCCTGTTCCTCAGGAGAAAGAGCTGCCTCTCCAAAGTGGGGCGGTACATATTTGCCTGCAAAATTGAAGAAAATTTCAACCTCCTGCGTGGTATCTTGGCTGCCTTTACGGTCACGCTCATGGACAAGGATTTTCTCGACAAACTCATTGAGCATGGTCGTTGTCAGTGTATCGAAGTGCTCGTACTTATCAATGAGGGCGATAAATTTATCCGCAGATTTCCGGCTTTTCTCGTAGCTGCCTATGGACTTCTCAAGCCCCGCAATCTCGCAGGAAAGCTCATCTTGCTCTTTTGCATACTGCGCATCAAGGGCAGCATATCTGGCATCAGGCAACTTTCCGAGGGCATTATCTTCATAGATTTTGCACATCAACTTTTCAAGCTCTCCGGCCCGTTTCTGTGCCGCCGACAACCGCTTTCTTTTCTTGGAAATATCGTTGGTTTGCTGTTCGGCCTGTGCCTCCCGCACCGTTTTTACAAATTCAGCCCGGTCATTTCTGGAATAGGCCGCGATAGCGCGAAGCATATCTGCAATAAGCGCCATTACCACATCGGCGCTGATGCGATGCTGTGTCCGGCAGAGCGCCCCGCACGGCACTTTTGTATATTGGGAGCAGGTATACTGAGGGATGCGCTTGCCGTTATAAGTACGATGAACATACATCTTACCGCCGCAGTCGGCGCAATACATGAGGCCAGTGAGGGGGTGCGCCTCGCCCCATCCGTCCGGGTAGCGTTTGACATTTCCACGGATGCGCTGCACATTTTCAAAAGTCTCTTTGTCGATAATGGCTTCATGGGTGTTCTCGAAAATTGTCCATTCACTTTCATCGACGTAATGGCTCTTCTTATCCTTGAAGTGCTTTTGGGTCTTGAAGTTGATGGTGTGGCCGAGGTATTCCCGCTTTTTGAGGATGTTGACGATAGTGGAGGAACCCCAACTGTAAATATCCTTAAAAGTCTTATTTTTGTTGACGCCCTCGCCATGCAGCGCAAGATGGACAGCGGGGATTTCCACCTTGTCGGCGGTTAGCTGCTGAGAAATCTGATACGGGCCGCAGCCCTCCATCGTCATGGCGAAAATGCGGTGCACCACAGCGGCAGCTTCATCGTCAACAATCCATTGCTCCCTCTTTCCATCGGCCCACAGGTAGCCATAAATGACTGTGCCGGTCAGGTGCTTGCCGGTCATGCCTTTGGTCTTGAAGGTTGACTTGATTTTTCGGCTGGTATCACGGGCATAAAACTCATGCATGATATTCCGAAAAGGAAGAAAATCGTCTTCGCCTTTTTCCGTGTCCACGCCATCATTGATGGCAATCAGGCGCACATTCTTTTGCCGTAAAATTTCTATGACTTGACCGACCTTGAGATAATCGCGTCCCAAGCGGCTCATGTCTTTAATGATAATTGCCTCGACATGCCCGGCCTCAACTTCCTTCATCATGGTGGTAAAACCGGGACGGTCAAAGCGGGTGCCGGAAATACCGTCATCGGTGAAATGAGTGGGATTAGGAAATCCGTTTTTACGGGCATAGTCCTCCAACATTTCTTTCTGGTGGATGATGCTGTTGCTCTCGCCTTGCAGATCGTCGTCGCGGGACAGCCGTTCATACAGCAAGGTGATTTTATTGTTTCTCATGTTCGCACCCTCCTATGAAAAATACTCTAAATGACTTGCTCATTTACCATCAGAAAATCCTGATAAATAAGTCATTTAGAGCATATATCACCGCTGGCAAGGCGGTACTTTTTATACTGCTTGACCGCAAAGCAATCCGGCTTGCGCTTTTCCAGCCCCATGAACATATAGTCCACGGCGTTCATAAAGGACTCGTCGTCCTCTTTTACTTCCATGCCGCTGATCATGTCTACCAGCGTATTGATGTTTTTATCCTCGTCGGGCCCCTCGAAAATGATATACGCAATCAGGGCGCAGTACAAAAGCGTCTCGGCCTTGACCCAAAACTCGTCACCCTCTTTCCCGTCGCCTTTGGTGTTGGCGATCAACGTATTGACAAACTTCAGGATGTCGGCCTCGTTTCGGATATATGACAGTGGGTTATAGTGCATGGATTTTGAAAAATCTATGCTGTTGAATACCTTGATTTTGTACTTTTTCCGCTTTTGCAAGAAATGTCCCACTTGGGAAAGGACGCTGCCCTTTGGGTCTACCACCACATAGGACGAATGGGCCTGCAAAAGCTGGGGCGTGAGCCAAAATCGGGTTTTGCCCGAGCCGGACGAGCCAATGACGCAACAATTTTTATTGCGGGCGTTGGCCGGATTTTTCGGGCGGCTGTCCATCGTCAAAAACTCGGTGCCAGTCAAAATGACGTTATTCTCAAACTTGGGATCGACAAACGGCTTGATGTCTTTCGGCGCTCCCCACCGGGCCGAGCCGTACTCCAGATCGTGCCGGAACTTTTTGGCGTTCTTGCTTTTATAATAAATGAGCAGGCGGAACGCCGCCGCCCCCACCATGCCGACGATCCAATCAAAAGGGACGCGGCCCGGCGCTATCGTCTCAAAGGCCGGGCCCAGCGACCCCATCATACCGAGCAATTTTTCCCCAAAACCGGCTCCCGCCGCCAGCTGGTAGGCTGTGCCCACTTTCAGGCAAGCCCACAGGATGAACAGATACGGGAGATTGGGAAGAATGTACTTACGGATTTTATCTGTCCTCACGCGCAGCCTCCTTTACCCGTTCACGCTTGCGGGGCCTCTCTTTGGTAAGCTGATCCGCCGCCCGTTTAAGCTGTTCCAGGATGGGGACGCGCCGGGACTTGGACTTATTCAGCACCCGCCGCGAGTATTCGGAAAAGCAAGCGGTGAGGGCGTCGGCCTGCTGTGACTTGAAGAACAGCAGATATTTGTCCGGCCCGGTCTGATAAAAGGCGTAGTCAACATTCCACTTCCGAGCCACCCTGTCAAAGAGCCTTGTCTCCCGGTTGTCCCCGGAGAGCTCGATGCTGTTCTTTTCCCCGCTGTGGGCCATGAGCTTTTTTACGCTCTGCTTGCCGTGGGGCGTCTGCTTGGCCCGGTATTCTTTGGCGATTTTTCTGCCCACGGCCCCGAGCACATACGCGAGGCCCCGAGCCGTGAGCCTGGACGCTTTCACAGAAATTGCAATCGTGCGCCGGGAAACATCTTCATCAATCAGTCAAACCACCTCCTCGGGACAAAATGTCTCGAAGTGTCAGCGCCCGGAGCTCCTGCGGCCCTGCCCCTTGACCGTGAGGATGCCCTCCAGCGTAGTCGCCGTGATCCCCAGCCGCTGGGCCACGGCGATGTCGTTTTTCATGGACTCGGTGATGGTATGGCCGCACACCACCAGCACATGGGAGCGCCGAAGCAGATCGCGGCCCATGTCGATACCGTTCTTATGCTCCTCGGGGATCGCGTCGTCCAAAATCAGCGGGAGATACAGCGGCGGGCAGATGGGAGAGAAACCCGCCTCATACACGGCCCGGCAGTACCGGGCGGCCTGTTCCGCGTTTTCACTGTCGCCGCCGTACCATGCGGCGGTGATATATGCGAGGGGTCTTTTCATGTTCAAAACCTCCGATATTTTATATAGCAGCGTTCAACCTTTTTTCCCCGCCCTTTTCCAATCTTGGAAAAGGGAGCGGCTCTGGAGGATATACCCCCGTCGCGCCGCCGGAAATAGCACAGCCGGGGCCGCCCGTCAAGAGCAAGCCGCCGCAAGCGGCGGTGCATACGCACTCTTGACAGGCAACTCCCGGCTGTGCCGTGGGATATGCGGCGACGGGGGATATATCACCAGCGCCATGTATAGGGGGCGCGGCCCCCTTCGGGACAAAGCGTCTCGAAGTCGGGGCCCGATTACTTTTCCAGATCAGCCTTTTTCTCGGGCTTTGCAAGCTCGGGCGGCTGCTTGGATTTCCACTCGTCCAACAGGGCGATGATCTGATCCTTCATTTCCCGAGGGGTGGCCTCCTTGCCAAAATAGTTGTTGAGTTCCGCAGTAGAAATGATCACCTTGTCTACCTCCTTTTTTTTCCGGCTCAAAATACCGTCGATCACATCGCCGTTGAGCTTGCCCTCTTTATCCAGTTCCCGGAGCTTTTGCGCCTGGGACAGTGAGGGCGTAGCCTGCTCTCCCTCAATGGAAACGGCGATAAGCCGCTGATTTTTGGGCTTGATGAACGAGAGCTCCACGGCAGGCATAAATCCCATCTTTTTATCGTCCACCATATTCAGGAGTTCCGGGACAAGCGAATTGAGCCGGATATACCGCATGACCTTTTTGTAATTCATGCCGTTGTTTTCACCGACGAGCTCCGCAGAGCGTTTCCCCGCGTCCTTTTCGTCCACATCGGCGGGGCGGGCTCCCTGATGCTTGATGGCCTCCATTTCCAAATCCAGCAGTTTCGCAAGCTCGCTGGGGAGGGGATCGCCGCGCTGCTTGTTGCTGATCTTCATTTCCCGGACAGCCTCAAGATCGGTCATGTTTCGGACAATGCAGGGGATTTCCTCCAGTCCGGCAAGCTCACCACCACGGCGGCGGCGGTGCCCCGCAATGATCTCATAGCCGTTTCCGTCCTTTTCGGGCCGGACGGTGGCGGGGGTCATAATGCCGTGTACCTTGATCGTTCCCACCAGTTCCGTCATTTTCGCGTCATCCTGCACCTTGTAGGGGTGATCGCGGAATGTATGAAACGAGTGCAGTTCACTCATTTTCAGATAGACGATCTTGCCTTCCTCAACAGGGCGGGGCGGGATTGCGGGTTCCGGGGGCATTTCCGGCCACTGTGCGGGAGCATCCCCCTTGGCAGGGGCAGGTTTCTCGGCGGCTTTTTTACTTTGGGACGTTTTGTCCCGCTTGGGCGGCTTTGCCCCGTCGGGGGCCGCCTTGTCAGCCTTGGCCGGGCGGCCCCAGCGGGGCTTCGCCGCCTCCTGCGATTTTTTCGGCCCCTTTGGCTTTTCGGTTTCCGGGTTAGGCACAACCTGTTCCGGCTTATCCGTTTTATCGGGGCCGGGCTTTTCGGCCTCAGCAACCGGGCTGGGCGCATCCGACGCGGCGGCCTCGGGCGTGATATGCTCCTCGGGGCCCGTGGGCCGTTTGTTGTCTGCCATTTAGTTTTACCTCCTTTTTCGTGGAATAAAAAAAGACCAAACCTCTCGGCTTGGCCTATGAGAAAAATATCTCCCTCCTTCCACTATGCAGTTTTATATAGAAACGCCGCCCATAGTCTTATTTGGGCGGCGTCTATGTTCAAAATTAGATTTTTGATGGAAATACTACTTGCCGATTGCCTGCAAACCATTGATATTACTGGGTTTTTCCAAGTCCTATAATTTCACCCCGACCACAAAAACAGGCGCATAGAATCAGATGATTCCGGCGCCTTTTTGTTTGACCAAACAACCCGGTTAGGGAGGCTGGGGGCGCCTGACGCGGCAAGCGGCTTATGCCCTCCATAAGCCGGCCGGTTCGCGGTACACCGCTCCAAACGGGGGATTGCGTGTCTCTCTATACGCTGTCTTGGCATTCTCGCAAAAAAAGCAGATGCGTACGGGCGATCCGCATCTTTTCATCCGCAATTATGCTATAATATAGGCGCGATCATAGCTCAGGGAATGCCTTTACAACGAAAAATCATATAGGGGGAAGATCAGGATGAAACGGACGCTCATTTTGCTGCCTGTGCTTTTTTCTGCCGTCCTGCTGGCTGCCTGTGGCGCGCTTGCCGGGGAGGTGACGACTGCGCCGGAGACGACAACCGCCGCGCCATCGGCCGTTGTATTTCGCGACCCGGTTTTGGAGGAGATGGTACGCGAGGCGCTTGGGAAGCCGGAGGGGGACATCACGCTGGAGGAGGCGGAAGCGACCAGGGAACTGAAACTCGGCATCGAGTGGGAGCAGCAGATACCGGAGCAAACGCAGATCAAGGACATCGGCGGGCTTGAGAAGTTTGTCAACCTCGAGTCGCTTGATCTTTCGTTTCATGCGGTAGAGGACATCGCGCCGCTGGCAGGGCTGAGTAAACTCACTTCGCTGGAGCTGGGCGGGAATCCGGTGGCCGATATCGCACCGCTTGCCGGCCTGACGAATCTGAACTGGCTGACGCTGTTCAACTGCCAGGCGCAGGACTATGGCCCGCTGGCAAACCTGACGCAGCTCGGCGGCATCATGCTCGACCATTCGACGATCACAGACGTTGGCGTGCTTGCGGGGCTGACCGGACTGCAGCGGCTGTCGCTCTCCAACACACAGGTGAAAGACGTTTCACCGCTGGTGGGACTCGTAAATCTTCGCAACCTGTATCTCGAAAACTGCCCGATCACGGACTATTCGCCGCTGGCGCAGATCTATGCGCAGTTGCAGGAAAAGGACTTTGTCATGGCGGCTTCTTTGCGCGAGCTTGGGTTCACGGCGGTCGGGGACAGCCTGCAGATAGAGAGCTATAAGACAGAGGATATGATCGTTCAGGTGCACCATGCGGACTGGGGCGAGCGCGAGAATAAGGATGAGGCGAACGCAGTCGTATACTACCGTAATTTTGACCAGGCGGACGATCTCGGTGTGATCTACTATCCGGATAGCGAAACGTACCTTGTGACCAGCCATTCAAATGATTTTCGCTACACGTGCGACGGCCAAAGCAAAGCGATCCATATGGAGTACGGCGAGGAACGCGCGAACGCTTTTGTGGAAAAAACCTATGAAAACCGGAACGACGTGCCGCTGTTTACGCCGATCGACGACTTTTGCAGCGTAATAGAGGAGACGTTTGGGTTCTCGCCAGACACGCTATACGACCTGAAGCGGGAGGCGGTGGATACGTCTTCGCTCGCCGGCCTCGGCTTTGCGCCGCAGGAGCAGCTTGCTGCGTATCTCTATGAACAGTACGAACCGCGCTACTACAGCATAGAGGTGCATAACCCTGCCTGGGGCGCCTGGGAAGAGGGGGGAGACGTGCGCTTTTTTACACCGCTGAGCGATGAATACCGCATCGTCATAACGTATTTTACGTCCGACCGGAAATACCTTGTCAAGGCGGACGATAACGCTGGCGGCGGTGCTTCGTTTGAGCTGCTTGCCGATACGGCGGAGCATATCGACGGCTGGTGCAGCGACGCGAGCCTGACGGTGGAACAGTATTTTGTAAAAGCGTTCAACGACCCGGAGATTGAAGACGTCTATCTTTTCGCCGTCAAGCTCATGGAGGATGCCGTGGACGATTGCTTTGGTTTGCGCGTGGAGGAGCTGTATGCGCTGCCTGCGGGAATGTGAGCGTGCGAACGCACTAAGCCTTGACTTCTGCGCGCGGCATGGTATGATAAATTTGCACTGAGCCGCGAGAGGATCTTTCGGCGAAGTACCCCACATATACCACTGACACAAAGACAGGCTCTGCGTGAAAGGCACGATCATCTGGCGAAATATCAGGTGCGCTTTTCAGGCGCACCTTTTTTGCAGCCGCCGCGCAGACACGCCGGCAGGGGGAGGAAGACATGGAGATGAACGCGGAAACCAGAGTTGCCGTCATCGGCATCATCGTGGAAAATCCGGACTCGGTGGAGCGGCTCAATGCGCTGCTGCACGAGTACGCGCAGTTTGTGATCGGGCGCATGGGTGTGCCGTATCGCGAGAAGAACGTCTCGATCATCAGCGTTGCGGTGGATGCGCCGCAGGATGCCATCAGCGCGCTTTCCGGCAAGATCGGCAAATTGCAAGGCGTGAGCGTCAAGACCGCGTATTCCAACATCGGAGGGGCGCCATGAGTGCGAAGATACTTGCGCTGATCGACCGGCTCGCGTCCGGGCAGGCGCTCAGCCGCGAAGAACTGATTTGCCTGATCGACGGGCGGACGGACGAAGCGGCGCGGTACTTGTTTGAGCGGGCATCCGCCGTACGGCAGGCGGTCTACGACCGGGACGTCTATATACGCGGGCTGATCGAGTTTACAAACTATTGCAAAAACGATTGCTTTTACTGCGGCATCCGGCGCGAAAACCGCGAAGCGGAGCGCTACCGCCTGAGCAAGGCGGAGATTCTGGATTGCTGCGCGGCGGGATACGCGCTGGGGTTTCGCACGTTTGTGCTGCAAGGCGGGGAGGATCCGTATTATACCGACGAACGCATGGCGGACATCGTCCGCGCCGTGAAGGCGGGGTATCCCGACTGCGCGCTGACGCTCTCGATCGGCGAAAAGAGCAGGGAGAGTTACCGCCTTTTTCGCGAGGCGGGCGCGGACCGCTACCTGCTGCGGCACGAGACGGCGAACGCGGCGCACTATGCAAAGCTGCATCCCGCAAATCTGACGCTGGAAAACCGCAAGCGCTGTCTCTATGACCTCAAGGAGCTGGGATACCAGGTGGGATGCGGGTTTATGGTCGGCTCGCCGTACCAAACGAGCGAATGCCTGGCGGAGGATCTGCTGTTTATCCGCGCGCTGCAGCCGCATATGGTGGGCATTGGCCCGTTCATTCCACACCATCAGACGCCGTTTGCAAGCGAGCCGCCGGGCGCGCTGGAGCTGACGCTGTACCTGCTTGGCGTCATACGGCTCATGCTGCCAGACGTGCTGCTGCCCGCCACCACCGCGCTGGGGACGATCGACCCGACCGGGCGCGAGAAGGGCATCCTTGTGGGCGCAAACGTCGTGATGCCGAATCTTTCGCCTGTCGCCGTGCGCAAAAAATACATGCTCTATGACAACAAGATCTGCACCGGAGACGAAGCGGCGGAGTGTCGATCCTGTATGGAACGCCGCATGGCGCGCATCGGATATGTGCTGCGCGTTACGCGAGGGGATCATAAAACCATCATTGGCGGGGAAGAGTACTCTGACCCGGAAGAAAGGACAGCATGCCATGTATAACCCAAAATCGATGAAAGCAGAAGAGTTCATCTCCCACGAGGAAGTGCAGGAGACCCTCGCCTATGCGGAGGCAAACAAGCACAACGCGGCGCTGATCGACGACATTCTCGAAAAGGCGCGGCAAAGAAAGGGGTTGACGCACCGCGAAGCGGCCGTGCTGCTCGATTGCGACATCGGGGAAAAGAACCGCGAGATCTACGCGCTGGCCGAGCAGATCAAAAAGGACTTTTACGGCAACCGCATCGTGATGTTTGCTCCGTTGTACCTATCAAACTACTGCATCAACGGGTGCGTCTATTGCCCGTATCACCTCAAAAACAAGCATATTGCGCGCAAAAAACTCACGCAGGACGAGGTGCGCCGCGAGGTGACCGCCCTGCAGGATATGGGACACAAGCGCCTTGCGATCGAGTCCGGCGAGGATCCCGTGAACAACCCGATCGAGTATATCCTCGCGTGCATCGACACGATCTATTCCATCAAGCATAAAAACGGCGCAATTCGCCGAGTAAATGTCAATATTGCGGCAACGACGGTGGAGAACTACCGAAAGCTCAAGGACGCGGGCATCGGCACCTATATCCTCTTTCAGGAGACTTACCACAAGGAGAGCTATGAAAAGCTGCACCCGACCGGCCCCAAGCATAACTATGCTTATCACACCGAAGCGATGGATCGCGCGATGCAAGGCGGCATAGACGATGTGGGGTTGGGTGTGCTCTTTGGCTTGGAGCGCTACCGCTATGAGTTCGCCGCGCTCCTGATGCACGCCGAGCATCTCGAGGCGGCGCAGGGCGTTGGCCCGCATACCATCAGCGTGCCGCGCATCCGCCGGGCGGACGACATCGACCCCGATGTGTTCGACAACGGCATAGACGACGACACGTTTGCCAAGATCGTGGCCTGCATCCGCATCTCGGTGCCGTACACGGGGATGATCGTCTCCACGCGCGAGAGCAAAGCCTGCCGTGAAAAGGTGCTGCACCTCGGCATCTCTCAGATCAGCGGCGGCTCGCGCACCAGCGTGGGCGGCTACTACGAGCCGGAGCCGGAGGATGAAAAGTCCGAGCAGTTCGACGTGAGCGACCGGCGCACGCTCGACGAGGTGGTGCGCTGGCTGATGGATATGGACTACATCCCGAGCTTTTGCACCGCGTGCTATCGCGAGGGGCGCACGGGAGACCGGTTTATGAGCCTGTGCAAGAGCGGACAGATACAAAACTGCTGCCACCCAAACGCGCTGATGACGCTCAAGGAATATCTCGTCGACTATGCCGCGCCTGAGACGCGACGCATCGGCGAAGCGCTGATCGAAGGGCAGATGTGCGCCATCCCGCGCGAAAAAGTGCGGGACATCGTGCGGAAAAACCTCGTAGATATCGAGAACGGCCAGCGCGATTTTCGGTTTTAGGAGGAGTCTATGGGACTGAACGAAACGCCTTCTGCGGACCGCGTGCACATCGGCATTTTCGGCCGCAGAAATGCGGGGAAATCCAGCGTGATCAACGCCATGACGGGACAGGACATCGCGCTGGTGTCCGAGGTGAAGGGGACGACCACCGACCCGGTGTACAAGGCGATGGAGCTGCTGCCGCTCGGGCCGGTGATGATGATCGACACCCCGGGCATCGACGACGAGGGTGCGCTCGGTGAACTGCGTGTAAAAAAGGCGCGGCAGGTGCTCAACAAAACCGACGTAGCCGTGCTGGTGGTAGACGCCGCGGAGGGAAAAACGGCGGTGGATGAGGCACTCATCGCGCTGTTTCGGAAAAAGAGCATTCCGTATCTGGTCGCGTTTAACAAGAGCGATTTGGTGAACGCTCCGTCTGTGCCGACGGCGGAGGCACTCTACGTCAGCGCACGGGAAAACCGCAATATCCAGCAGCTCAAGGAGCGCGTCGCCGCGCTGGCGGCAAGCGATGAGCCAAAGCACCGCATCGTGGCGGATCTCATCCATCCTTCGGATTTTGTGGTGCTGGTGACGCCAATCGATAAGGCGGCGCCGAAGGGGCGGCTGATTTTACCGCAACAGCAGACCATACGCGATATTTTGGAGGCGGACGCCGCCGCCATCGTGGTGAAGGAGTACGAGCTGCGCGAAACGCTTGCGCACCTCGGCAAGCAGCCGAGGCTGGTCATTACGGACAGCCAGGTATTTGCCAAGGTCTCGGCGGATGTTCCGCCGGAGATTCCGCTGACGTCATTTTCCATCCTGTTTGCGCGCTACAAAGGACTGCTTGAGGCGGCCGTGCGCGGCGCGGCAGCGCTGGATACCCTGCAGGACGGGGACGTCGTGCTCATCGCCGAGGGGTGCACGCACCATCGCCAGTGCGACGACATCGGCACCGTGAAGCTGCCCCGCTGGATTCGTAATTACACGGGTAAGACGCTGGCGTTTGAGTTTGCCTCCGGCGGCTCATTTCCGGAGGAACTGGGCAAATACAGCCTTGTCGTCCACTGCGGCGGCTGCATGCTCAACGAGCGTGAGGTGAAATACCGCCAGCAGTGCGCGCTGGATCAGGGTGTGCCGATTACCAACTACGGCACGGCGATCGCATATACGCAGGGGATCCTCAAGCGCAGCATCGCTATGTTTCCCCTTCTTTTAGCGGAACTGGAGGGCTGAGGGAATGCGGCTGGAGCATGATCTTTTGGGCGAGCTGCCCGTGGAGGACGCGGCGCTGTACGGCGTGCATACGACGCGCGCAAAGGAGAACTTCGCTCTCGGCTATAAGCCGGTCAGCCGCAAACTGATCCATGCCGTCGCTGTGGTAAAAAAGGCGGCGGCGCTGACCTACGCCCGGCTGGAGCCGGAGCGGGAGGAGGTATTCCGCGTGATTGCGGCGGCTTGCGATCTTGTGATGCAGGGCAAAGCCGACGACCAGTTTCCGCTGGATGCACTGCAGGGTGGGGCGGGCACCTCCACCAATATGAACGTCAACGAAGTGGTCGCAAACCTTGCGCTCGAGTTGAGCGGACGCTTGCGCGGCGACTACGCATACATCCACCCGCTGGACGACGTCAACCGCGGGCAATCGACCAACGATGTTTATCCGACGGCGCTGCGCATCGCCCTGATAGGCGAACTGCGGCGCCTGAGCGACGCCTGCGCAAAGCTGCAGGAAGCGCTGCAGGCAAAGGAAAATGAATACGAGCATATCCGCAAACTCGGCCGCACCGAACTGATGGACGCCGTTCCGGTGACACTTGGCGGCGAGTTTGGCGCATATGCGCAGGCGATCTCGCGCGATCGCTGGCGGCTCTACAAGGTGGAGGAGCGCCTGCGGCAGGTGAACCTCGGCGGAACGGCGGTCGGCACTGCGACCGCGGCGGAGCGCAGATACCGCTTCGGCGTGATCGAGACGCTGCGCGAGTTGACGGGCTACGGGCTCGCCGTGGCGGAGTATCCCATGGATCTGACGCAGAACAACGATGTGTTTGTGGAGATTTCGGGGCTGATCAAGGCGCTGGCGGTCAACCTTACGAAGATCTCCGGCGACCTGCGGCTGATGAACTCCGGTCCGCACGGCGGCCTTGGCGAGATCCGCCTTGCGCCGATGCAGGCGGGCAGCTCCATCATGCCGGGCAAGGTAAACCCCGTGATTCCGGAGATGGTCATGCAGGCGGCCATGCGCGTCATGGCGAACGACGCGGCCGTATCGATGGCTGCGGCACGCGGCGAGTTTGAGCTCAACGCGTTCCTGCCGCTGATCGCGGATGCGATGCTGGAGAGTGGTTCGCTTATGGCGGCGGCCGTCGGGCTGCTGCAAACCCGCTGCATCGAGCGGCTGGAGCCGGATGCTGCCCGCTGCGCCGCGTTGCTCGACGGCTCCTATGCCGCAGCGGCGTCGTACATACCGGCGCTGGGGTACGACGAGGTCAGCCGCATCGTCAAGGAGAGCGGCGGCGACACGGAGAAGATCCGTGCCGCACTCGAGGCGGCCAAGCCGCGGAAGTAAAGCGTCGGCTTGCCGTGGGTTAACTGCGGCAAGCGAAAGGCTGGCAAGAATAAAAATGCCCCGTGCGCAGGATCGGCACGGGGCATTTTGGTATGCGGGCGATCACCGCACACGGGCGGTATGGACGACGGCGCGTCAGCGCAGCCCGCCCTTTGCGCAGCGGTGGTGACGCCTGAGGTTGATCCACTCTCCCAGTTTGACGTCCCATTCAGCGGGCACAAACGCCGACAGCCCGCAGGCGGGATAGAAGGTCATTTCGCCGAAATAGACGGCATCGTCCGTTTCATACAGGTCGACACGCACAAACGGAATTCCTTCGGAGAGTGTCTCCGCCAGGCGCATCATCTTGTCAAATCGCCTGGGCTTGGGGATCGGCTCCACACTTCTGGGATAATGCCGTTCAAACGGCAGCAGATTCCACTCCGGATCAAAAAACGTCAAAGTCAGGCCGGCTCCGTGCCGGCCGCTGCCGACCAGGCAGCACTTGACCCGCCCGTCGAAGCACATGAATTTATAATCGCGCAGCCCGTCCTGCCCGCTGGCCGTCAGGTAAGCTTCGGCGATGATTTGCGGCGGGATGTTTTTGTAGTTCCATTCCCGGCCCCATTCATAATAGTTTTTCTTCAGATGCGCGTTGAGCTTTTCCCCCGCTGCGTGCGAGTCAAATTTCCCGATGTCGTCACAGATTACGACGCCGCCGGAATCGTGCGTGGTCTTGAGCACAAACTGATGCGGCAGCTTTGAAAAATCGATCTCCTCAAAGGTGGGGTAAACGCCCAGCAGCGGCACGAGATATGCTTCGCCCGCTTTTTGTGAAACGAACTCGCGCACCGCGTATTTATCGGATAGCTTGCAGTAGAGCGGGTTTCGGTCGAACAGCTTGAGCCACTGCAGTTTTTGGTTGTAAGAACGCGGATTCTTTAGATCCAGCTTCTCGTCCATATGGGCGCGGTAGAGCAAGCGGATATAGAGGCGGTCCGGCAGGCGGCGGGAAAACCTGCGCGAGACGAACCACTGCGCAAACGCGCGTCTGCTCCTTGCGAGCTCCTTCAGGCGCGCGAGCGGTCTGCTGCGCGTGAAGTGCTTGACGCGATCCAGCGTTTGCCGCAACGGCCGCGTCAGCCGCCAAATTGTAGAATTGGAGATCGAATGCAACTGCTCCTGCAATTGCCGGAGTTGACCGTCTTGTATGTCTTTTGTCGAGGAGGCAGCGCTGATGAGCGCCCAGTCCTCGGCGTGGTGAACGGCATGGATGGTGGCCGACAGGTGCAGCTGGCCATGGGCCGCGGGAGGGAGATCGATATCGATCTGCGCACCTGCATGGGGGAAATACAGATAGGGACCAGCCTCGTAGCCGTTGACGGGGCGCACGGGGAGCGCGGTCCGCCCCAAATATGCGGTGAAGTCTGAAACGACGCAACGGCAGCCCTCCAGCGGGAAATAACGCGCCGTCTTTGCATCCGCCGGGCACAAAAAATCGCCCTCAAACCGGTAGGCCATCGGCAGAGGGATGCGTTTGTCGTACAAAAGATAGTTTTGCACCGTGCTCAGCAGCGGTGCGGCGGCGGGGACACACACCTCCGGCAGACGGTCGCCTGTTGGCCGGAACACGACCTTGCCAACGGGAGTGTCCCGATAGAAGCCCGCCTCGCTCAGGTGCGCATAGCGTTGAAAATATGCGCAGTTGAGCCAGTGCTCCTCGGCGGTGTCGTAAGAGAAGCGGTGTTTCCAGCAGACGTAGCACAGGCTGAGTTGATCCCGCCGGCTGCCTGTTTTGAGGATATGCCACCAGTCGTTCATAACCGCGATGACCTGCGCGTCGTCATGCACGCGGTAAAGCACGCTGTTTTGCGTCAGGCCGTTGTGGCTCGGGTACCCTGCGGCGCGGAAAACCGCCATTTGCTCTTCGATCTTCTTTGGATCGTCCTTGCTAAGGCGGATGCAGGCTTCCGCCTCCTCGTAGATGCAGTCCCGCTCGCTGTGCTTCATACACAGCATCGATCGCCCCGTTGAATACCGTGTAATATACTCGTTTACGCTCTTGCGGATCTCGAGGTTCGGGTCGATATAGAGGCTTTTGGAATAAGCGGGAAAGAACTGATGCGGCAGAATTTTGGGCTGGCGGGAAAGCCGCGAAGGATCGAGTCCCTCTGGGTTCGTGAGCGGGATGATTTGCCAGAAATCGTCGGATAGATTGCGCTCGTCGGTCAGGCAATAGTAATCGCAGTTTTCGTCCACATACTTCGGCCTGCGAAGAATATCGTACCTGCCGATGATGACGGTATATACCGCAATCCTGTCCGTGTCTTTCGCGGTCTGCTGCATAGCGTGCTCCTGATTTCATTTTAAAAAGGAAGGCAACATTTCGATTGGCTACTGTCTATCATTATATACCGGGTTTTACGGCAAGGGAAGATGCCAATTGTAACATTCGGCCGGGTTTGCTTGCGTATCGGATATGCGCCGGCGCCGGCGGGCAACAAAACGGATGGTATTTGCTGCGGCTTTGGGCGAGGCCTGCGAATCGATGGAGAAACAAAAAGAAACAAAAAACTAAGGGATTATGTGTATTTTTACGGATATTTTGGATATACCCTTGACAAATGCGCGCTTGGAGCACTATTATCGTTTCATAAGCTGGTCATTATGAGAAACAACAAGAAACAAAATACGGGTCACACAATCCATCCGGTGTCTGCGGACAGCCATCTATCTCACGGCGATCGTCGGGCCGCTTCCGATTGCAGCAGGCACTGCTGAGCCAAGATGCGCGGCCCAAACCGAAAATCAAAAGAAATAATTCCAAATGCGTACGGAGAAGTCGCAACCCTTGACTGCGGCGGAGCAACCCACTTATCGTGCCGCGCCGCCAAACCCCGCAAAACGAGATGCGAATCTGCGCATTCCCGCGTGGAGGCATTCATCCATTCCGCTGTAAAGAGATTTCTTGCTATCAATAGTAAATATAGGAACGGAGCCCGCATATGATCTCAGTCGACACAAAGCTCATCGCGCTGCTCGGCAACCCGCTCGGACAGTCGATCTCCAATCGGATGCAAAACGCTGCGTTTCGCGCGCGCGACCTGGACTATTGTTACTTCCCGATCGAGACGCGCCCCGAGACGCTGGGGACGATCGTCAACGCGGTTCGCTGCATGAATTTTGCGGGACTCGGCGTGACGAAGCCGGACAAAATCGCGATTATCGATCTGCTCGACGAGTTGGACCCGCTGGCCGCGATGATCGGCGCCGTCAACACGGTGGACATCCGGGACGGCAAGCTGATCGGATACAATACGGATGGCGAGGGCGGCGTCCGCGCGCTGAAGAATGCGCTCAAGCGCGACGTTTCGCGGGAGCGGTTTTACTGTTTCGGCGCGGGTGGTTGTGCGCGCGCGCTTTGCTTTACGCTGGCCAACCAGGGCGTGCGGTCTATTACGCTGACCGATCTGTATGACGAGACGGCAAAAGCCTTTGCAGAGGAGATCAACGAGCGCTTCGGCGCTGTGGCGGCCTACCTGCCGCATGACGACCGGGCGAGCATTCGGCGTGCATTTTCCGAAAGCAGCGTGGTGCTCAATTGCTCCGGCGTCGGCATGGCGCCCCATCTGGAGGAGTCCCCGATCGAGGCGGATGCATTCCGCAGCGGCCAGCTGGCGTTTGACGCGACCTATAATCCCGAAAAAACACGTTTTTTACAGGATGCGGAGCAGGCCGGCGCAGCCATTCTCAATGGGCTTGGCATGCTGGTGCATCAGGGTGCGCTGCAGTTCCAGCTTTGGACGGGGCTTGAGGAACCGACTGAGCTGATGTTTCGCGAGGCGGAGCGGGCGCTGGCGGAGAGCGCAATTCGGAGCGCAGGCGCGCAGAAAGAGGCGAGATGATGCAAGCAATGATTTCGGCCAGCAGGCTTTCGGGCAACATCATCGTACCCGGCTCCAAGAGTCACACGATCCGCGCGCTCATCATCGCGACGCTGGCGGGCGGGGAGTCCGTCATTCGCAACCCCTTGCTCAGCGAGGATTGCAAGTCCGCGATGCGCGCGGCGCAACAGTTTGGCTCCGCGTGTCAGGTGCTGCCGGATCGCTGGGTGGTGCAGGGCCCGAAGGCGGGGCTGCAGGTTCCGGACGACGTGATCGACGTTGGCAACTCTGGCACGACGCTTTACTTTATGGCGGCGGTGGCTGCGTTGCTGCCGGACGCGGTCGTATTCACGGGCGACGCGTCCATCCGCAAGCGCCCCAGCGAACCGCTGCTCAAGGCGCTGCGTCAGCTGGGCGCGGAGGCGTTTACCACTCGCAGCAACTCCGAGGCGGCTCCGTTTGTGGTTCGCGGGCCGATGCGCGCAGGCACGGCGACGCTCTCCGGGTTGACGAGCCAGTGGACCTCGGCGTTGCTGATCGCCTCGCCGATGTGCCAGGGAAAGACGCGCATCGAGCTGCCGCAGCCGCGGGAGATGCCGTATATCGAGATGACGATCGACTGGATGCGCCGCTGCGGCGTACAGGTCGCATACGATGAAGAAGGGTTCACCTGGTATGAGGTGGAAGGCGGGCAGCGTTACGAGCCCTTCGACAGCGTGATTCCCAGCGACTGGTCGAGCGTGGGTTATCCGCTTGCCGCGGCACTGACCGATGGATCGCGGGTCGTGATCGAAAACCTCAACTTTGGCGATAAGCAGGGCGACGTGAAGATCGTGGACCACCTGATCGCCATGGGCGCGGATATTGCAAAGGACGAGCAGGCGGGCACGCTGACGATCCATGGCGGGAAGACGCTGCGCGGTATGCAGATCGATATGCTCACCACGCCGGACGCGCTGCCTGTGATGGCGGTGGTCGGCTGCATAGCGCAGGGAACCACCGTGCTGCACAACGTCAGCGGTGCGCGGAAAAAGGAGACCGACCGCGTCAAGGTGATGAGCGAGGTGCTCGGCGCAATGGGCGCGGATATCACCTGCGACGAAAACACCATGACGATCCGCGGCGGAAAGCCTCTGCACGGCGCGCTGCTCGACAGCCACGACGATCACCGCGTGGCGATGGCGCTGAGCGTGGCCGGCATGTTTGCCAGCGGGGAGACGGCTATCACCCGCGCGGAGTGCGCGAGCGTTACGTTCCCGGGGTTCTATGAGAAATTTTTGCAGTTGGGCGCGCGGATCCAAACCGGCGCGGAGTAAATAAGAATACAAGAATACAAGAAAAGAGGTTGATTGTCTTATGATGGGAAATACGTTTGGCAGACTGTTTCGGGTAACGACGAGCGGCGAGTCCTATTCGGGGTGCTTCCGCAAGAAGCCGGAGATTCCGAAGGAGCTCTACGGCGGCCTGCTGGCCATCGTCGACGGCGTCCCCGCCGGCATCAAGATTACGGCGGAGGATATCCAGGCCGAGCTGGATAAGCGGAAGCCGGGGCAGACGCCGCTGGATTCCCCGCGCGTGGAAAAGGACCGGGTCTATATCTTCTCCGGCGTGATGGAGAACGACCTCTCCACAGGCGCGCCGATCGGCATCGTCGTGCCGAACAACGACATCGAGGATATCCACGTCGGTCAGTATCGCGATTATAAGGACATCGTACGTCCGGGTCACGCCGAGTATACGTTCTTCAAAAAATATGGAGAGTATTCCGACTGGGTCGGCGCGGGCCGCGCATCCGGCCGGGAGACCGTCGGCCGCGTAGCCGGCGGCGCGGTGGCCAAGCTGGTGCTCGACAGGATGGGGATCGACGTGATCGCCTACACGGTGGAGTCCAACGGCATCAAGGCCAAGCCGCTCAGCTACGAAGAGGCGAAGGCAAACTATCGCGCAAACGAGCTGAATTGCCCGGATCTGGAAGCGGCGCCGAAGATGATCAAAGATATCCTCGCCGTGAAAGCCAAAGGCGAGACCTGCGGGGGCGTGGTCGAGCTGGTTGCGCGCGGCGTGCCGGCGGGGCTTGGCGAACCGGTGTTCGACAAGCTGGAGGCAACCATTGCGCACGCGCTGATGTCGATCGGTGCGGTCAAGGGAATCGAGTTTGGCGCAGGATTCGCCTTTGCGCGCATGCTCGGCTCCGAAAGCAACGACG
Source organism: Bacillota bacterium (assembly GCA_023399275.1). Taxonomy (GTDB): domain Bacteria; phylum Bacillota; class Clostridia; order Christensenellales; family CAG-138; genus UBA7703. The sequence goes on along the minus strand of JAEWQH010000010.1, from coordinate 17,155 downwards.
AAGCGTATGTGGACCCGAAGACGGGGCGCGTGGCGTTTTACACGAATAACGCGGGCGGCTTCTTAGGCGGGATTTCCAACGGGGATGAAATCCGCATCCGCCTCGCGATCAAGCCTACGCCCACTGTCTCGGTGCCGCAAAAAACGGTCAACGTAGAGAAGATGGAAGACGAAGTGCTTTCGCCCATCACGCGCAGGGACGCGTCCCTCCTCCCGCGCATCTACCCGGTGTGCGAGGCGATGGTACGCATGGCTCTGCTCGACGCGATCCTGATGGAGCGCGGCTACCATGCGGTGGAAGGGCTCGACGAAAAGTGGGATCGCATCTAAGCGGGATGCCGAAATACGGTGGCGGGATAAGGGCTCAGCACAAGCGCGACAGTTCAATAGGAGAATAGAATCATTATGGCGGAGCGGGAAATCACACAGGAAGAGATCGAGCGGATCGACGCGCTGTTTGCACGTGCGGCCGCGGCGGCGAAGATCATAGAGACCTATGATCAGGCGCGGGTGGATCGGTTGATCCAGGCCGTGGCATGGTCGGTGGCCAACCTCAAGACATGGAAGGAACTATCCTACGAGGCGGTTGCGGAGACCGGCCTCGGCGACCCGGTCAGCAAGGTCGGAAAGCGCATGAAGGTGCGCGGCATCCTGCGCGACGCGCTGCGCGCAAAGAGCGTAGGCGTCATCGAGGAGATCCCGGAGAAGGGCCTCCGAAAATACGGAAAGCCGGTCGGCGTGATCGCCGCGCTGGTGCCGACGACGAACCCTGTGCTCACGCCCGCCGGGCAGGCGGTCTATGCCATCAAAGCGCGCGACGTGGTGATCTTCTCCCCGCATCCGCGCGCCAAAGCGGTCACCTGCAAAGCGGTCGAGATCATGCGCCGTGCACTCGTGGAGCAAGGCGCGCCGGCGGACATTCTCCAGTGCATCGAAAAACCGAGCATCCCCATGACCAAGGCGCTCATGGCGCGCGCGGATCTCGTCATCGCGACGGGCGGAAGGCCTATGGTGCACGCTGCATACAGCTCCGGCACGCCGGCGTTCGGCTCGGGGGCGGGCAACTCCACGATGATCATCGACGAAACGGCGGATGTTGGGGAGGCTGCGCGCAACACGCGCATCTCAAAGACCTCCGACTTCGGCTCCGGCTGCTCCTGCGACGGCAACCTCGTCATCCACGAAAGCGTCTATGACGCGATGGTGCGCGCCCTGCAAGAAGAGGGCGGCTATCTTGCCGGCAAGGAAGAGGCTGAGAAGCTCAAGCGGGTCATGTGGGACGAGCAGGGGCACCGCTTGCCGCAAACGGTCGCCATATCGGCGCAGAAGCTCGCCGAGGCTGCGGGCTTCACGATCGGCGGAGAATACAAGTTCATCATGGTGGACGGCGAAAACAAGATCGGCAAGGAGCACGTCTTTTCGAGCGAGAAGCTCACGACGCTGCTTGCGCTGTTTTCCTACAAGGGCGATTTTGAAAACGCCATCGACATGATGCACGCCATCTACGCGGTTGGCGGCAAGGGCCACTCCTGCGGGATCTACTCGTTTGACGAGGCGCATATCCACCGGTTGGCCATGGAGGCGCCCGTGTCGCGCATCATGGTGCGCCAGCCGCAAAACAAGGCAAACGCCGGCTCCTTTACCAACGGGATGCCGATGACGTCCTCCATGGGCTGCGGCACGTGGGGCGGCAACATCCTTTCGGAGAACATATCGCTTCGGCAGTATATGAACGTCACTTGGGTGGCGCAGACCATCCCTGAAGACAGGCCGCCGGACGAGGAGCTCTTCGGCGAATTCTACGATCCCGCGCTCGAGGTCGAAGCGTAACAATCCGCCGAGCAGCAGAGAGGCAAGAGGAGATACCATGCAGCAGACAGTTACAATCCGGGGCAGAAAGCTCGGCGGCGGAAAGCCGTGGGTCATCGTCCCCATCGTCGAAACGAGTGCCGAAGCGATCCTGGCAAAGGCGCAGGAGATCGCCGGGTACGACGTGGATATGGTGGAGTGGCGCGCGGACTTTTTCGAGGACGTGTTCGACCTTGCCGCGGTGAACGCCACGCTGGAGCAGGTCAACCGAGCGCTGGGCAAGATCCCGCTGCTCTTCACCTTTCGAACCGCCAATGAAGGCGGCTCAAAGCGGATCGAGCCGGAGGCGTATGCCGCGCTCAACGGTGCGGCGGCGCAGAGCGGATATGCCGACGCCGTCGATCTCGAGATCATGGCCGGCGACGCGCTGGCGGAGCGCATCATAGCAGACGCGCATGAAAAGGGCGCGCTCGTCGTTGCCTCCAACCACGATTTTCACAAGACGCCTGGGAAGGAAGAGATCGTCCGCCGGCTGCAAAAGATGCAGGCTATGCACGCGGACGTGCTCAAGATCGCCGTGATGCCGCAGAGCATGACGGATGTGCTCACGCTGATGACGGCGGTCAACGAGATGGCGACAGTCTACGCGCAAAAGCCGATCATCGCGATGTCCATGTCCGGCATGGGCGTCGTCAGCCGGGTCGCCGGCGAGGCGTTTGGCTCGGCCATGACCTTCGGTGCGATCGGCAGCACATCCGCGCCCGGCCAGATCCCTGTGGGCGAGCTCAAGACCGTGCTGGATATCGTCCATCGCTCGATGTGAAGGAGAGACGTTTATGAACCTGCCAAACCGCGCCGTTTTGTGCGAGGTGGGCCTGCGCGACGGCCTGCAGAGCGAAGCGCGCCTGCTCTCCTTTGAGCAGAAGGCCGCGCTGGCTCACGCGGTGGTCGCCGCGGGATTTCAAGTGGTCGAGCTCGGTTCGTTTGTCAGCCCCAAGGCCGTGCCGCAGATGGCGGATACGGACGCGTTGTTTGAGGCGTTTCGGGATGTGCCGGGCGTGGAACTGCGCGCGCTGGTTGCAAACGTAAAAGGCGTCGAGCGGGCGCGGCAATGCGGCTGCAAAAAGATCAAGCTCAACGTCTCGGCCAGTGCGGTACACAACAAAAGAAACCTCAACTGCACGCCGCGGGAGAGCGTAGCGCGGTTTGCCGAATGCGAACAAGCGGCGAAGGCCGCGGGCATCGCGCTCTCCGGCTCCATCTCGATGCCGTTTGGCTCTCCCTGGGAGGAGCGGATCGAGCCGGAGGATGTGCTCGATCTCGTGGAAGCGTATCGGACCATCGGCGTGGAGGAGATTTCGCTGTCCGATACCGCGGGGCTTGCCGTTCCGACACAGGTGCGCGCGCTTTGCGCCCGCGTTCGGCAGGCGTTTCCCGGCGTGATGCTTTGGATGCACTTCCACAACACGCGCGGACTGGCGCTGGCCAATATCTTTGCGGCGCTGGAGGAAGGTATCACGCATTTCGACGCATCGTTTGCCGGGCTCGGCGGCTGCCCGTTTGTGCCGGGCGCTGCGGGAAATGTGGCGACGGAGGACGTTGTGCACATGCTCGGCGGGATGGGGATCGAAACCGGCGTCGATTGGGACGCCTGCATTCGGGCCGGGCAGACGGCGGCGGCGTATTTCGGCCACAGCGCGAGCTACATGCTCGACGTCATCGCGCGTGGCGGCGCGTGTGAAGGGAACCAGAAGGAGGGCGCATGCAAAAACTAGTTTCGGACTTGATGGTGGACTATCTTGAGCGCAGGGGCGTAGAGCACGTCTTCGGACTCTGCGGCCACACCGTGATCGGGTTTTTGGACGCGCTTTCGCGGAGTAAAAAGATCCGGTACATCTCCACGCGCCACGAGCAGGTGGCGGCCACCGCTGCGGATGGCTATGCCCGCGTCAAGCGCAAGGCAGGCGTGCTGCTCTGCCACCTCGGGCCCGGGATTGCGAACGTGGTGACAGGCGTTGCCAACGCCGCGCTCGATTCGATCCCGCTCGTGGTGATCGCGGGGGACGTGCCGAGCTACTACTATGGCAAGCACCCACATCAGGAGGTCAATCTGCATGCCGACGGCGCGCAGTATGAGCTCCTGCGCCCGGTGGTCAAGCGCGCGTGGCGTGTGGATACGCCGGAGCTGATTCCCGAGATCTTGGATAAGGCGTTTCGGCTTGCCGAGAGCGGACGGCCCGGCCCGGTGCTGATCGACATGCCGATGGACATGTTTTCTTGCAAGCTCGACGAATCGCTCTTTGCACGGACCTATCGCGACAGCCGCGAGACCTACCGGCCGGGGCTTGCGCCGGAGGCGGCGCAGAAGATCGCAAAGCGTCTGCTGGAGGCGCGCAGTCCGCTGATCCACGCCGGCGGCGGCGTGCTGCTCGCCGGGGCGAGCGCGGAGCTCGCCGCGCTGTGCGAGCACCTCGACATCCCGGTTTCGCGCACGCTGATGGGTCACGGATGCCTGCCGGATACACATCCGCTGATGATCGGGCAAACCGGATTTTGGGGGCTGCAGTTTACGCACGAGATGACGCGCGGCGCGGATGTGATCCTCGGTCTTGGCACGCGCTTTGCAGAGGCGGACAGTTCGAGCTGGTACCCCGGCGTGACGTTTGACCCGCAAAACACGGCGTTTCTGCAGATCGACACAAATCCGGAGGAGATCGGCAGAAACTACCCCGTGGAGATCGGCGCGGTGGCCGATGTGCGCCAGGCGTTGCAGGCCATTCTGGATGAGATAACGCGTCTCTGCCCCGAAGGGAAGCAAAACCCCGCCCTGCGCGATCGGATTGCGCAGGAGAAGGCCGCGTTCCGCCGCTCAAACGAAAGCATCGCCGCAGACGGGCGGTATCCCATGACGCCGCAGCGCATCCTGCGGGACGTAAAGGAAACGGTACCGGAAGACGCGTTGATCTTTACCGACGTCGGCTGGAATAAAAACGGCGTCGCGCAGCAGTTTGACATCACTGTGCCCGGGTCCATCCACCACAGCTCCGGACTGGCGACGATGGGGTTCGGCGCATCCGCCATCCTCGGCGGCAAGCTCGCCGCGCCGGAGAAAGTGGTGCTCGCGCTCGTCGGGGACGGGGGATTCGGAACCAATCCGTCCTGCATTGCAACGTCGATGGAGGCCGGTATCGCCGTGATCTGGGTCGTGATGAACAACGCCGCATACGGCACCATAGCCGGGCTGGAATACAGCAACTATGGCACGCGCTTCGGCACCACGTTTTCCACTCCGGACGGAAAGCCGTATTCGCCGGACTGGGCGGCCGTTGCGCGCGGCTACGGCATAGAGGCCGAGCGCATCGAAAGCGCGGATGCGTTCAAGGGTGCGCTCGAGCGCGCGGTCGCGTCCAACCGGCCGTATCTGCTGGATGTGCCGATGGAGAACATCGCCGTACCGACCCCGGGCTGCTGGAACATCAATGACATCTACACCCCAAAGGACAATATCCGCCAGGGCCGCGTGGTGCCGGATGCGGACGGAAACTACCGTGCACCTTCGCACGGCGCGTCTCATCGCTGATGCGCGCGGCGCCGTCGACCGAGAGCGGGAAAGGATTGCTGCTATGAGAAAATTTTCACTTGCATATTTAACGATACCCGGCGTGGACCCGGTCAATCAGATCCGCATTGCGGCCGAATGCGGCTACGACTACGTCGGGCTGCGGACGATACCGCTCGGGCTGCCCGGCGAGCCGGAGTTTCGGCTGCAGAGCGACCCGCGGTTGTTTGCAGACGTGAAGAAGGCGCTGTCGGACTATGACATGTCGATTTTGGATATCGAGCTGGCGCGCGTGCGCGAGGACCTCGATGTAGACGCATATGAACCCGCGTTTGAAAAAGCGGCCGAGTTGGGTGCGCAGGCGGTGCTCGGGAGCGTCTGGAGCAGGGACTCCGCGTACTACACAAAGACCGTTGCGAAGGTGGCGGACATGGCGGCCCGATATGGCCTGACGTATCATATCGAGTTTTTGACGTGGGCGGGCATTCGCAATCTCAAGGAGGACGTCGCGCTGATCGACGCGCTGCAGCGGCCGAATCTGTACTGCATGATGGACACGCTGCACGCGCACCGTTCCCGCGTGACCCCCGATGAGGTGCGCGCATACCCGGGCCGGTATTTCAACATGATGCACCTGTGCGACGGGCCGGCCGAGATTCCGGAGACGATCGACCACCCGGAGATGCTGCGCGTCGCGCGCGAGGCACGCGAATATGCGGGCATGGGCGGCATCGACATCGCCGGCTATGTGCGGGCGATGCCTGAGATTCCGATCTCGATCGAGCTGCCCAATCTCAGGCTCATGGAGCAGTATGGCGCGGAAGGGCACGCGCGGCTATGCCTCGAGACGGCAAAGGCATACCTAAAGACGCACGCGGTCGCATAACAAAAAAACGGGCGCGCACAGGGCGGCACCCGGTGAAGATGGCGCGCAGGGATGCATCCCGGGTTACAGGCGGGGGTGATCGCCGGTCGGGGCGCTCCCTGCAACGGAGACCGCGGTGTTGTAGGAGATATGCTGCGTGGAGTTCTTGATCTGCAGTTTGGCGCCGATTTCTACGTCGTGCGCAGGTTCGCCCTTGATCAGGTGGAAGAGCTGCTTTGCGCAGTGCTGGCCGACCTCATAGTCGACGGACGAGATGCTCGTCAGCCGCGGCGACATGACCTTTGCGATCAGATCGCTATCCAAACACACGAGCGAAACCTGACCGGGGACGTTGAAGCCCTGCTCCTGGAGTGAGTTGAGGATGCCCGCGCCGCAGCGGTCGTTCGGTACGATCACCGCGTCGAAGTCGATGCCGGAAGCGAGCAGCTGCCGTGCGCAGGAGTAGCCCGACTCATAGCTGAAGCCGCCGAACGCCAGCAGGGAGGGGTTCGGCTCCAGCCCCGCCTCCTTCAGCGCGCGGCAGTAGCCTTCGTAGCGGTCGTGTGCAGTGAAGCAGCCGTGGTTGGAGGACTGATATTTCTTCATGAAGTCCTCATAGTTGTGGATGTGCTCCGCCCAGTAATGGATGAAGAGAGCGATGTTCTTGCGCCCAAGCCGCAGCAGGTAGCGGGTGCATAAGTACGCGGCTTCGTTGTTATCCAGGTGGACGTGGATCAGTCCCTCCGCGATGAAGCGCGGCCCCGTGACGACGATGGGCGTGTGCCGCAGCGCCGGCGAGGCGGAGCGCGGGTCGCGGTCGGTGATCGGGGCGATGATGATGCCGGCCGTGTTTGGATCGCACGCGCGAATCAGGCACTCGAGCTCCTGGTCGGGATCGGAGTCCGAAAGCATGACGTTCACGAGATAGCCTTCGCGCTTCGCGGCATCGATAACGCCGGTTGCGGTGTGCGAATAGTACGTATCCCGAATGCCGGGCAGGATCAGCGTGATGCTCTGCCGCCGCTCTGCGGCCCGGCCGACCTGGTACCCCAAAGAGCGCGCCGCGGCAAAGACGCGCTGCGCCAGTTCCGCATCGACGGCGGTGTTTCCGTTCAGAGCGCGGGATGCCGTTGCGGGGGATACGCCGGCACGCGCGGCGACCTCGCGGATGTTTGGTTTGCTGTGTTTTGGCATGGCGGCATTTCTCTCTTTCAAAATCAGAATAGAAAACCATCAAAATCAGTATATCATGGACAGGCAGGGGATTCGATAAACAATTTTATTTCGTGAAATAGTTTCTTGTCAAGCGGGAACACGCAGAGAATATACAAAAATCGATGGATTTCCCTGATGAAAGTGAGTATTTATTAACTTCTCTGTTGACATTCGCGGGAACCAACGCTTATGCTTTAGGAAATCATATATAGTATTTCATGGTAATACAAGAGAAAGAAACAATAAGGAACAGCAGATGAGCAGACCTTTCCCGGGCGCTCCGTCCGGATTTCAAATCTTTGATAGAAAGAAATAACGAAGCAGGAAAGAAAAGAACATGGAACGAAAGAACAACGACGCTCTTACAAACGCCAGACTGACCGATGTCGATTGCCGGGTGGATGCCTTGGGCATGGCCCGATGGGTGGAAGAAGTGCTCAAGCAGCACGCGGACTCGTTCTGCTGCGCAGACTACCAGTCCGTATTCCGCGCGATGGACATCGAGGGAAAAGATGTACTGATCGGCGGTGCCGGGCGGCTGCTCGGCATGCGGATTTTGGTTTCGCGCAGCGGGATCCTCGGCCGGATCGACGTCTGCGGAGAACCCGTGGAGACCCTCTCGGAAACACCGGATACGCCGTTTTCGAGCATCCCGTTTGCACGGGTGTTTGCGCTGAGCAACCGCCTGCGCGAGCGCATCGGGCAGATGCTTCCGCCGGCGTTTCGCCTTGTGCCGTTTCTGGGAGGGGTAAACAGCATCATCCTCGGCGACGAGCCGCAGGTGATCGTCGACTACTGCCTGCCGCAGATCGAGCTCTTTGGAAAAGACGGACGCTTTCGCCTGTTTCAGGCGGGCGGGATCTCGCAGGAGCTTGCGCTGCCGGAAGAGGTACGGTATGAAAGCCGCGCTCCTCGCCGCATCACCAGCAAGCTGGAGTTCCCCGGAAAGGAGCAGTATCTGCTGCGCATGGCGGATGTGCTGGAGAAGCTCAAGAGCGATCTGGTGCAGAAGGTCGTCGTAGCGCGAAAATGCACCGTGACCACGGCGGAGCCCTTCGACCGGCTCGACTACGCGGCGTATCTGCTCGAACGGTATTTTCAGGAGTATTTTTACCTCTTCCGCCAAGGCGGGCGCGCGTATTGGATGGGGATATCGCCCGAGATCATCATGAAGCAGCAGGGCAGAACCGCCGTGACAAAACCCCTCGCCGGCACGCGGAAGAAGACCGAGGACGCGGCGGAGAACGAGCGGGTTCGAAAAGAGCTGACGTCCACGAACAAGGACATCGTCGAGCACGAGCACGCGCTCCACTTCATGGTGGCGCAGCTGGAGGGGGCGGACATCGGTGATGTGCGCATCGACAAGAACAAGACCGTGCTCGAAACGCCCTATGCCTTCCACATCAAGAGCGAAATCTCGATTCAGACCAAGGAGGGCGTCTCCTGCTTCGACATCATCGGCGCGATCTATCCGCCGGCGACCATCTGGGGGATCCCGGTGGATGCGACGGAGCATATTCTGGCGCAGACGGAGCCGTTTGAGCGCGAACAGTTCACCGGCGTCTACGGCTACTGGAACTTTGAAGGCGAGGCCGACACGGCGCTGGTGATCCGCACCGCAAAGGTAGACGGCGACAGCATCAGCGCATACGCCGGCGGCGGAATCGTGAAGTACTCCGATCCGGATGCCGAATTCGACGAGACCGTCAACAAGATGCGGCCGCTGCTGAGCTATTTTACGGAGGGCTGACGGCGTCCGGCGCGGCCCGGCTCAGGCCGGGTGCAACTCCCACCGATCTGGTCTTCCGCGTGCGGAAGATTATGATAAAACGAGAAAGGATGGAATAAAATGAAAAAACTTTTCGCTCTCCTTCTTTGCCTGCTGATGACGGCGGCTGTGTTCGGCGGCTGTACGAGTGCAAGCGAACCCGCCGAGGAGCAGAATACCGCGGAGCAGACCACCACGGAGGACTCCGTGACGGAGCTGCCGGTGGATGCCGACGTCGTGTCCTCGCAGGATACGCTGGTGATCGTCACCAATGGCGACCCGGGCCGCCTGCGCAGCGACACGATCAACAACCTTGCGAACATGACCTACAACCGCCTGATCTACGACTATCTCTTCACGCGCAACAGCAAGGGCGAATATGAGCCCTCCATCTGCGAAAGCTATCAGCTCGACGACGATAACCTCGGCGTTACGCTGAATCTGCGCAAGGGCGTGAAATTCCACGACGGCAACACCATGACCGCGGAGGACGTGCTTGCATCGCTGGTCTACGGCAAGCAGGACACCTCCTCCGGCAGCCAGCTGGAGTTCATCGACTTCGACAACAGCAAGATCGTGGACGACAACACGCTCTACCTCAAGTTTGCCGAGATCAACGGCGTTTGGCAGAGTGCGTTCCTCGCGATCGGCATCATCGAAAAGTCCGCTTATGAAGCTGCGGCGTCCGCGGACGAGTTTTACCTCGACCCCATGACTACGTCGGCCTATGTGCTTGACGAGTGGATCTCGGGCGACCGGATGGTGTTCAAGGCCTTCCCGGATCACTGGTACGGTGCGCCGAAGATCGAGACCATCATCGTCCGCATCATCACGGAGAACTCCGTGGCGCTGATGGAGCTGCAGACCGGCGGCGTTGACGTGCTCTTCAACCTCTCACTCGAAAACTACAACTCTGCCTGCAATATCGAAGGCGTCGTCGGCTACGACGAGCAGCCGAGCATCGTCTCGGTCTTCCTCGGCTGCAACCTCAAAAACGAAGCGCTCTCCAAGCTGGCGGTGCGCCAGGCGATCGCCTATGCGATCGATTGGGACGCGATCTGCGCCGGCGCGTTTGACGGCGCAGCGGAGTCCTGCAGCAGCCCGCTGGGCAAAAACGCGCTGGGCTACGATGCGAAGTGGGAGACGGAGTATCCCTACACCTACAATCCCGAAAAGGCAAAGGAACTGCTTGCCGAAGCCGGGTATGCGGACGGTCTGTCGCTGCGCGTTCTTGTGGATAGCACGCCGAGCCGCCAGCTGATGGCCGAGCAGCTCTACAACATGTTTGCCGAGGTCGGCATCACGCTGGATATCCAGAAATACGACCTGGCGACGACGAACGATATCGTCTCCAACTCCGACGATTACGATCTCTATATCCGCGGCGCATACAACAACAGCGGAGACATCGTGACCTTCCTGAGCACGAGCATGGGCTTCACCGCGATCAACGTAGAGGCGGACACGGTGACCGGACCCGTGTATACGGATTATCTCGACAGGATTTCCAAGGAGATGGATACCGACGCTCGCGTCGCGCTCTACAAGGAATTCCAGGAAGCCTTCATCGACGATATGATGTACTGGGTGCCCGGCGTGCAGATGACGATCTACGCCGCCTTTGACAGCGATTTGGCCGGCGTGGAAATTCCGGGCGAATACTGGATCTGGAACAACGCATACTTCAAATAAGACCGGATCGATACGGCGGGCGAAGGAGGCTGCGATGCCGCGAAAACATCGCAGCCCCTTCCCCCGCGAAGGAAAGGGACGCAAATGCTTCGGTATTTTATAAGACGGCTCCTGACGTTGATTCCCGTGCTCCTCGGCGTCGCGCTGCTGATCTTTACGATGATGTACTTCACGCCGGGCGATCCGGCTGCGATCGTGCTTGGCGACCAGGCGTCGGAAACGCAGATCGCCGAGTGGCGCGCTGCGCGTGATCTGGACAAGCCGTTTTTTGAGCAATTCGGCAAGTACATCTGGGGGATCGTCTCCCGCGGCGACTTCGGCATCTCCTACAAAACGGGCAAAAACGTCACCTCGGCGCTGCTGGAACGCTTCCCGACGACTTTCGTGCTGGCGATTGCGACCTGCGCGGTGGCCATGGTGCTGGGCGTGCTGCTGGGGATTCTGGCGGCAAACCATCAGGGCACCTGGGTGGACAACGTGCTGCGCATCTTCGGCATGGCCGGGGTATCGATGCCGATCTTTTGGCTGGGGCTGCTGATGATCCTATGGTTTGCGGTGGAGCTCAAGTGGTTCCCCGTCTCAGGATGGTACGGGCCGAAATACATCGTGCTGCCGGCGATGACCATGGGACTTACGTTTACGGCGAGCCTGATGCGAACGACGCGCGCGAGCATGCTCGACTGCATCCGGCAGGATTACGCTACGACGGCCCGCGCCAAGGGGCAGAGGGAGAGCGTGATCACTTACCACCATGTCTTTCGCAACGCGCTCATCCCGATCATCACCGTCGCGGGCAGCACCTTTGGCATCGCGCTGTGCGGCGCTGTCATCACCGAGCAGGTGTTCTCCATACCCGGGCTTGGCAGTCTGATGGTCAACGCGATCACGACGCGCGACTACCCGCTGGTGCGCGGCAGCGTGCTGCTGCTCGCGGTGAGTTTCAGCCTGGTCAACCTCTTGATCGACATGCTTTACGCCTATGTCGATCCGCGCATCAAAGCGCAGTTCGTGGGAAAGGCCGCAAAAAGGAAAAAGATCACGGAGGAAGCAGCGCATGCAGAGTGAAATCATTCGGATCAAGCAGCGGAGCATGTTTGGCGAGGTCATGATCCGCTTCATGCGCAAACCCACCGCCGTATTCGGCGCGGTGATTCTGTTTGCCGTGATCGTGCTGTGCCTGCTGGCCCCCGTCATTGCCCCGTATGACTACGACGCGCAGGACATCACCCGCAAGTTTACAGAGCCAGGCAGCGAGTTCATCTGCGGCACGGATAACCTCGGACGCGATATCTTCAGCCGCCTGCTCTACGGCGGGCGCATCTCGCTGATGGTCGGATTCGTCTCGGCGTTTTCCGCGGCCATCATCGGCGTGATCATCGGCGCGATCGCAGCCTTCTACGGCAAGCGGACCGATATCATCATCATGCGCATTCTCGATGTATTCATGGCACTGCCGCAGACACTGCTCGCGATCGTCATCTCCGCGATGATCGGCACGGGCATCAAGGGGGCGATCATCGCCGTTTCGGTCGCAACGATCCCGCGCTATGCGCAGGTGGTGCGCGGGCCGATCTTGGCGATGCGCAATCAGGAGTTCGTCGAAGCCGCTTTTGCCATAGACGCCAAGGACTCACGCGTCATCCTGCGGCATATCCTGCCGAATGTGCTCAGCCCCATCATCGTGCAGGTGACCATGGGTGTCGGCAGCGCGATTACGATGGCCGCGTCATTGAGCTTTCTCGGGCTCGGCGTGCAGCCGCCGTATCCGGAATGGGGCGCGCTGATCTCCGCCGCACGCGTGTATATTCTGGATCACGCCTACATGGTTACGTTCCCCGGCATCGCCATCGCGCTGGTCGTACTTGCGCTCAACCTGCTCGGCGACGGGCTGCGTGATGCCATGGACCCGCGCTGGAAGGACTGAGGACAGGGTGAAACGATGAGTCAATATATTTTAGAGCTGAAGAACCTGAGCATCACATATGTCACCAAAGAGCTTGGCACGTGCCGCGCCGTCAACGACGTCAGCTTTACGCTGGAGCGCGGCCACACGCTGGGGTTGGTCGGCGAGACGGGCGCGGGGAAGACGACCATCGCCAAGGGGATTCTCCGCATCCTGCCAAAGCCGCAGGGGCGCGTTACCGGCGGTTCCGTCCTGTTTGACGGAGATGACCTGTATCGAAAGAGCGAATCCGCCATGCGCAGCATGCGCGGCAAAAAGATATCGATGATCTTTCAGGATCCCATGACCGCCCTGAACCCGATCGACACCGTCGGCGAGCAGATCGCCGAGGTGATCCGGCTGCATGTCAAGATCAGCCGCAAGGAGGCGTACGCCCGCGCGCTGGAGATCCTCGAGATGGTCGGTATACCGGGTGATCGGGGCAAGGAGTACCCCCATCAGTTTTCCGGCGGCATGAAGCAGCGCGTGGTGATCGCCATGGCGCTCGCCTGTTCGCCCGAGCTGTTGATCGCCGACGAACCGACCACGGCGCTCGACGTAACGATTCAGGCGCAGGTGCTGGACATGATGAACGACCTGAAGGATCGGCTCGGCACCTCCATGATACTGATTACGCATGACCTTGGCGTCGTTGCGGAGATGTGCGACGAGGTAGCGGTGATCTACGCCGGCGAGATCGTGGAGATCGGTACGGCGTACGATATCTTCAAGCACATGTCGCATCCCTACACGATCGGGCTGTTTGAATCCCTGCCGGATCTGAAGTCGGCCAGCAAGCGGCTGAAGCTGATACCGGGCCTGATGCCGGATCCGACGAACCTGCCCGAGGGCTGCAAGTTCGCGCCGCGCTGCTCGCACTGCACGGATGCATGCCGCGCGGGGGCGATTCCGCTGACCGAGCTGTCGGCCGGCCACTACTGCCGCTGCCTGCATCCGCAGCGCAGGGAGGGAGACGCATGAGCACCATACTCGAAGTAAACAATCTCAAAAAGTATTTCAAGGTGAACGCCGGCGCACTGCATGCGGTGGACGGCGTGAGTTTCAAGATAGAAGAAGGGGAGACGCTGGGGGTGGTCGGCGAGTCCGGCTGTGGCAAATCGACGCTTGGGCGGGTCGTGCTGCACCTGCTGGACAACACGGGCGGTCAGATTCTCTACCGGGGAGAGGATATCACAAACGTCTCGCGCGAGAAGCTTTCCGAACTGCGCCGGGAGATGCAGATCATCTTTCAGGACCCGTTTTCTTCACTCAACCCGCGTATGACGGTCTACCAAACCATCGCGGAGCCGATGCAGATCGCAGGCGGCTGCAGCCGCGCGCAGATCGAAAAACGCGTCTGCGAAATGATGGACATCGTTGGCCTCGCGTCGCGGTTTGTCAACTCCTATCCGCATGAACTGGACGGCGGCCGCCGCCAGCGCATCGGCATCGCGCGCGCGCTGGTACTCAACCCGAAATTTGTGGTCTGCGACGAGCCGGTCTCCGCGCTCGACGTCTCCATCCAGGCGCAGGTGCTCAACCTGATGCTGGACATTCAGGAGCAGATGGGGCTGACGTATATCTTCATCACGCACGACCTGTCCGTGGTGCGCTATATCAGCAATGACATCATGGTCATGTATCTTGGCCAGATGGTGGAAAAGGCGGCGTCGGACGAACTGTTCTTCCACCGTTACCACCCGTACACGCGCGCGCTGATCAGCGCCGTACCCATCGCCGATATCGACCACAAGCGAGAGCGCATCAAGCTCAAGGGCGAGCTGACCTCCCCGATCAACCCAAAGCCGGGCTGCCGCTTTGCCGCCCGATGCATCTATGCACAGCAGAAGTGTTTTGAAAAGAACCCAAAGATGGAAGAGGTTACGCCGGGACACTTCGTCTGCTGCCACTTTGTGCGGCAGATCAACCAGCTCTAGCAAAAACAACAAAATTGAGGATCAGACGGCGTCGGGGCCCCGGTTTGCGGGGCCTCGGCCGGTGGAGCGCACCGGCGGGGGCCGAATCCACGGAAGGGGTGCCATATGAAGCCGGCATTGTCCGAGTTAAAGCCATTTGCGGGCGAATACCCGCTCGTATCCGTTTACAGGACGATCGGCGCAGAGGGCCGTTCTCCCGTTGACGCGCTGCGCATGCTCAAGCGCGTAACGCACAAGCTCTTTGTGCTGGAACACACGCACAACGACGCGGACGGGAGCGTCGTTTGGGATCGCTACGCCTACATCGGCTTTGCGCCTTCGTTGCAGGTCTCCTGCGTGGATCAAACGGTGACGGTCACGACCGCGCAGACGTCGTTTTCGATTCCCTGCGCGCGGCCGGCCGACTTTTTACGCGCCGTCGTTTCACAGAATACCGCGCCTCGGTTGGAGGGGCTTCCGCCGTTTTTCGGTGGATTTGCCGGTTATTTTTCTTATGAATATATCCGCTTGACTGAGCCTGCCTGCCACATCGCAGCCGAGAACGCCGAAGGATTCCGCGACTTTGATCTGATGCTGCTCGATCGGCTGTATGTGTTTGACAGGCAGGAAGATCGGATCTATCTGATCTGCAGCATTGCGACAGACCGGCTGGAGGAGAATTACCGCGAGGCGGAGCGTACGCTGGCGTATATGGAGAGTCTGCTTTCGCCGGGGAAAAGCGCCGAAAGCGATGCGGCCGGGCGGCTGCGCTTTACGGGCGCATTTCGCGATATCTACCCAAAGGACGCGTATCTTGGCATGGTTGAGCAGGCAAAGCGACTGATCCAAAAGGGCGACGTCGCCCAGATCGTGCTCACCAACGGCAAGCGCGTCAAAGCGCAGGGCAGCCTGATCGATACCTATGGAATTCTGCGCAGAAGCGACCCCACGCGGTACTTGTGCTACTTCTCTTCGGACGACGCGGAAGCGGTGATGGCCTCGCCGGAACCGATTGCGAAGCTGCAAGACGGCGTCGTCATGACCGAGAGGCTTGCCGGCAGCTATGCGCGGGGGAAGACGCAGGGGGAGGACGCCGCCCAGGCTGCGGCGTTGCGTGCAGACGAAAAGGCGATCAACGAACACAACATGCTTGTGGACGACGCGCGAAATGAATTTGGTTATCTGAGCAAGATCGGCAGCGTCAAGGTGGAGGGATATCTCAACATCATCCGCTGCGCGCGCGTGATGCACCTGGGTTCGACGGTTACGGGCGAACTCAAGGAAGGCATGGGCGCGCTGGATGTCGTCAACGCGATTACGCCATCTGGTGCGGTTTCGGGCGCGCCGAAGATCCGCTCCTGCGAGGTGATCTGCGAAATCGAGCAGGAGCGCAGAGGTATCTACGGGGCGACATTCGGCTATATCGGTTTGGACGGAAATGCGGACTTTTTTGTGTTCATCCACTCCGCCTTCAAAAAAAACGGAGAGATCACCGTACGCGCCGGCGGTGGCATCGTGATCGACAGCGTGCCGCAGGAGGAATATGAAGAGTGCCTGTTTAAGGCGGAGGCGATGCTGGAGGCCATCCAGTCTGCGACGGGAGGAGAAGCGAATGATTCTGCTGATCGATAACTACGACGGCTGCTCCAACAACATCTACCAGCTTGCCGGGCAGTTTGACCCCGATATCCGGATCGTTCGCAACGACCGGATCACGCCGGCGGCGGTTTGGGAGGCTGCGCCTTCACACATCATCCTCTCCGGCGGCAGTGCGCTGCCGGAGCTGGCGGGAAATACGATAGAGATTGTCCAGGCGCTTGCAGGACGCATCCCGATGCTGGGGATCTGCCTTGGATACCGGGTTCTTTGCGCGGCCTACGGGGCAGCTTGCGCGCAGATGGAGCCGATCCGCCAGGGCCAGAGCCTGCCGGTTGAGGTGACGGGAAAGAGCCCGCTGTTCGCCGGTGTGCCGGATCGTTTTTATGCGGGGTTTTATCATTCGCTCACCGTGCCTGTATCGCAGATCCCCAAAGAGTTCGACGTCGTCGCAACATGCTGCGGCGAAGCGGCGGCGATCGCGCACAAAACGGACGCGGTATTCGGTGTTCAATTCCACCCGGAATCGTTCCTCTCTGAGTACGGCGGCCGGATCATGGAGAACTTCCTGCACCGCCCGTAGGGACGCGGGGGAAACAAGATATACGCGGCGATAAAAGAGCCTCTGCCTGTTGCGGCAGAGGCTCAGCGCTTGTGCAAGAGGTTACATCCGTTTTTCGAGGCGAGTGCGGATGGCGCGGATGAAGGCGAGGCTTGTGACCGCGGTGTAAGAGGAGCCCTCGACAAGCCCGACGAGGTCTTTGGTCAAGATGCCTGCGTTGAGCGTGTCGAGC
>JAEWQH010000126.1 GCA_023399275.1 Bacillota bacterium | reverse complement strand
GGCACACGCAGAGCGAGCGCGAGATCGGCAAGACGTTTGAGTATTATTTTGACGTGGCGGAGGGACGGATCATCGTCGCCTCGTTTGCCAGCAACGTCTACCGTATTCAGCAGGTGGCCGACGTCGCGGTCAGCCACGGGCGCGTGGTCTGCTTTCAAGGCAGGAGCATGGAGCAGGTGGTGCAGATCGCCATGCGGCTGGGCTATCTCAAGATCCCGCCGGAGAGCATCGTCAAGGTGGATCAGCTCAAGCGCTACCGCGACGACCAGATCTGCGTGATCACCACCGGCAGCCAGGGCGAGCCCATGAGCGGGCTGTTTCGCATGGCGACTGCCACGCACCGCCTGAACATCGGCAAGGGCGACACGGTCATCATCTCCGCTTCCGCAATTCCTGGCAACGAGGTTGGCGTTTCGCGCGTGATCAACCAGCTCTATCAAAAAGGCGCTCAGGTCATCTACAACCGCATGGCGGACGTACACGTCTCCGGCCATGCCTGCCGCGAAGAGCTGCGCCTGATGATGGAACTGACAAAGCCGAAGTTTTTCATCCCTGCGCACGGCGAATACCGGCACCTGATGATGCACGGAAAGCTCGCCGAAGAGATGGGCGTCCCGCCAGAAAACACGTTTATTGCTGACTGCGGTGATGTGATCGAGCTTACACAGCGCGGCGGGAAAAAGGCTGGGACCGTTCCCTCGGGGGCGGTGATGGTCGACGGCATCGGAGGCATCGACGACGTGGTGCTGAAGGATAGAAAGACGCTCTCGCAGGACGGGCTTGTGGTTGCGGTGCTTACGCTGGATAGCGAGACCGGACGCATGGTTACCGCACCGGAGATCATCTCCCGCGGGTTTGTTTACATGCGCGACAGCGAGGAGCTGATTGCGGACATCAAGGCACTGCTGGTCAAAGAATCGCGCAAGTTTGAAGGCGCGGACCGGAGCGATTATGCAAACATCAAGGCCGGCGTTAAAAACGCGCTGAAGTCCTACCTGAAAAACCGCACGAAACGCACGCCGATGATCATGCCGATCATCATCGAAATCTGACGGGGGAGCTATGGTTTACGACACGGCGCGCCTGCTTGCGGACGAACTCAGGAGCAGCGCGGAATATTGCGATTATGCGGCCGCCAAGGCACGCGCGATGGAAAACAGCACTACGCGCGCGCTGATCGATGAATATGCCAAGCTGCAGATCCATGCGCAGGCCGCTTTGATCGCGGGGGATCGCGAGAGCGAATCGCTCGCAAAGCTGCAGAAGATCGGCGAGCTGCTGCAATTCGACGCGGATGCCGCAGCCTACCTGATGGCGGAATACCGCCTCAAGCGGATGATGGGGGACGTGTATAAAACCCTCGCTGACGCGGTGGAGATCGACCTCAGCCCACTTGAGGCATAGCACGGCGCGGCAGCCGCACAAGACGACCGACGGAGAAAGACCAAATGCCGATGAACGAAAAACCGGAAAAACGATATACTAAAAAACAAAAGCGGCTCATGCGCCTCTGGCTGAGCGTGCGCCCAGCTCTTGTGATGCTTGTGAGCCTCTGCGTGGTGTTTTTGATCACCCGCACGGCGGTGAACTATGTGCTCGCGAAGTACATCGAGCCGGTGGACCGGCAGGATGCGACGCCCATCGAGGTAACCATCCCTGCTTCCTCCTCGGCAAGCAGCATCGCGCGCATCCTTTACGGCGCCTGTGGCTACGATCAGGATGGTCTGATCTCCAGCACCGCCGCGTTCAAGATCTACGTGGATTTTGTCGGCAAGGCAAACAGCCTCAAGGCAGGCACGTATATCCTGAGTAAAAACATGAGTATCAAGCAGATTGTCGAGGAGCTGTGCGAAGGCAATCCAGCAAAGGCGACGGTCAAGTTCACGATTCCGGAGGGATATACGATTCAAAACATCGCCAAGGTGCTTCTGGAAAAGGGGTTGATTACGAACGAGGAGCAGCTCTATGCCGCGGCGCGCACCGGCGAGGATTTTGCCAACTTTGCGTTTATTGCGGACGCAGGGGCGACGGCGAATGCCACCGCGCGCGCATATCTGCTGGAGGGATACCTCTTTCCGGATACCTACGAGGTCTATGCGGATGCCAGCGTGGATACGATCATCATCAAGATGCTCAATCGTTTCAACGAAGTGTTTACGGACGAGTATCTCACCCGCGCGGAACAGCTGGGCCTGTCGCTCGACCAGGTGGTTACGCTGGCCTCGCTCATCGAGCGTGAGGCGGCCGCCGCGGGAGACTTCGCCAAGGTGTCTGCGGTGTTCCACAACCGCCTCAATCAGGATATGCGGCTGCAAAGCTGCGCGAGCCTCTCCTATGTGCTGGGCGTTACGAAGTACGTATTCACCGCATCGGAGCAGGAGACCGAGTCGCTCTTTAATACCTATAAGTTCAAGGGCCTGCCGGTCGGCCCGGTCAGCAATTCTGGCAAGGCGGCGATTGAGGCTGCGCTGTATCCCAACGAAGCGTTTCTTGAAGCGGGCTATCTCTACTTCTGTAACCAGAATCCAGCGGAAACCAGCGAGCTGGTGTTTTCCAAGACGTATGAGGAGCACCAGCAAAATGTGGAGAAATACCAGCAATACTGGGGCTGATGCACCTCAGATAGCGCTCCGGCGGATCAGTCCGCCGGAGTTTTTGCGGAATTTGGCCAATGTAGAGAGGTTGGCCGGATTCCCGATCATTTCTGTTGCCCGATAAAAACATCTGTGGTAAAATAGCTCCGTATGAAACAGAGAATTGAAGCATTGCGCAAAAGCCTGGCCGCTTCGTCGCTTGATGCGGCGCTGATCACCGGCGGGGTCAACATCCGATACTATTCGGGGTTCACCAGTTCGGATGGCATCCTCCTCATCACACAAAAAAACACCTATCTCGTCACCGACTTTCGCTACACGATCCAGGCAAAGGCGCAGACAAAGGGCCTCTGCGAGATCGTTGAGGCGGGGTTTGCCGAGCAGCTCGGGTACATCCGCGGATTTCTTTTGGCGGATGGCTGTGCGCGCGCGGGATTTGAGGACGGCGAGCTGACGGTGGCCTCGTTTCGCGCATATGGGGCGATGCCTGTTGCGTGGGTTCCCTTTGGGGACGCGATCTCGTTGCCGCGTCTATACAAAAGCGCAGAGGAGATCGAGAGCCTTCAGGCTGCGCAGCGCATCGCGGATCGTTCGTTTCTCGAGTGGTTGGGTCGCATCGGCGCGGGGATGACCGAGCTGGCGGCAACGGCGGAGCTCAACTATGTCTGCGCGAAAAACGGGAGCGAGGGTGCATCCTTTGATCCTATCATCGCTGGCGGGCCAAACGGAGCCATGCCGCATGCGATGCCGGGGGAACGCTGCCTGCAAAAGGGCGACTTGGTCGTTGCTGACTTCGGGTGCATGGTAAACGGCTACCACTCAGACATGACGCGTACCTTCGCCGTTGGCAGCATAGACGACGATAGCAGACAGATCTACGAGATCGTGAAGACCGCGCAGCAGATGGCGCTGGACGCGCTGACAAACGGTATCTCCGGCAAAGCATTGGATGCGGTTGCGCGGGACTATATCGCCGCCAAAGGCTACGGTGCGCAGTTTGGCCACGGATTGGGGCATGGCTTCGGCTTGGAGATCCACGAGCCGCCGCGTGCGTCGCTCAGCAGTGAGGATACGCTTACGAGCGGCATGACCATTACGGTCGAGCCCGGGATCTATGTCGGCGGCAAGTGCGGCGTACGGATTGAGGATTGCTGCGTGGTGACGGACGATGGTTATCACAACTTCGCCGGCGTGACGAAGGAGCTCATCTCGATCTGACCGGCAGAAATATACTTTGGCATGGCGCATGCTGACGAATACGGAATCCATATTGAAGCATCAGAATAACGGAGGAAACAAACCATATGATCAGTGCAGGCGAATTCAGAAAAGGCATGACCGTGGAGATCGACGGAGCGGTCTGGCAGATTGCCGATTTTCAGCATGTCAAACCCGGTAAGGGCGCGGCTTTCGTGCGCACCCGCCTCAAGAACGTCATGACCGGCGCGGTGCTGGAGCGCACCTTTAACCCAACGGACAAGTATCCGCCGGCGCACATCGAGACCAAGGAGATGCAGTATCTCTATGAGGACGGCGGCCTGTATTACTTCATGGACGTTGAGAGCTACGAGCAACTGCCGCTCAACCACGACCAGGTGGAGGACGCCATTCCGTTCATCGTGGAAAATCAAAACGTGAAGGTGCGTTTCTTCAAGGGGGCGCCGTTCTCTGTGGAAGCGCCGAACTTTGTTGAGCTGACCATTACGCATTCCGAACCCGGCGTGCGCGGCGACACCGCCACGGGCACCACCAAACCTGCGACCCTGGAGACGGGCTATACGCTCAATGTTCCGCTGTTTGTCAACGAGGGCGATCGCATCCGCGTGGACACCCGCACGGGAGAATACATGGAGCGCGTGTAACGCACGCGTGCAAAACGAGCGGTTCGGCAACGAACGGAAAGACGAGGGTATCAATGAGTTTTATCTCTGAAAAAGTCGCTTATCTGGATGGGCTGGCCGACGGCCTGTCGCTCAAGGACGAAGGCTCGGACAAGGTTCTGCGCGGCATCATCGACACCCTCGGCGCAATCGCCGAGGCGCTAGAAGAGCAGGATGAGAGCATCGACGATCTCTCGGATTGCGTCGACGCCATCTACGATGAGCTGGATGATATCGAGGGCGCGATCGACGACGCGTTTGACGGGGAGCTGGATGACGACGATTTCATCGAGGTTGTCTGCCCGAACTGCGGCGAGACGGTCTATTTCGATGAGGATATGATCGATAGCGACGACGGGCTCATTTGCCCCAACTGCAATGAGACGATCGAGTTCGACATCCCGATCGAAGCGGAAGACGAGGCGGGGGAGTGACTATTTCTCGCGATTGACCAACCGGATCTGCTAGGGCTGCCCATATTGGGCGGCCTTTTGCTTGCCGGCAGATCAATCGCATTGCCCGCATGCTGAGGAGCCTTTGAGGGCGGCGTAAAAAGCAGGGTGGAAACAATCTGTTTCCACCCTGCTTTGTCAAACATGATCGCGTTATGGCCCTTCTGTGGGTTCGGGGGATGGCGTGGGCTTTGGCGTAGGCGTAGGCTCCGGCGAAGGCGTCGGCTTGGTGCCGACCTGCACGCGGCGCGGGTTGCCTTTGTATACGTCTTCGTGGAGAAAGATCTCCTCTACCTTTTCGCCGTTTACATAATGGTCGATGTATACGTCCACGACAAATTTTGAACGCGGTTCGGCAAGGATATTCTCTTCGCCGACGAAGAGCTTGCTGCTC
>JAEWQH010000120.1 GCA_023399275.1 Bacillota bacterium | reverse complement strand
TGTCGCTCGCCATCGTCTCCACGATGGGCAGCGCGGTCAGAGATCCGCCGCCGTTTTCATCGCTGAGGTGGCCCGCGCGCTCAAGCAGCCGGCTGTGCAGGTAAAACACGTCTCCGGGGTAGGCCTCGCGTCCCGGCGGACGGTGCAGCAGCAGCGACATGGCGCGGTACGCCACGGCATGCTTGCTCAGATCGTCGTAGACGATCAACGCATCCTTCCCGTCATACATAAACTGCTCGGCGATGGCGCAGCCCGCATACGGCGCGATGTACTGCATGGCCGCGCAGTCGCTGGCGTTTGCCACGACGATGACGGTATAGTCCATGGCTCCCGCGGCCTGCAGCGTCTCGTAGATCTGCGCGACGGTGGAGAGCTTTTGCCCGATGGCGACATAGACACAGTAGACGTTCTTGCCGCGCTGATTGATGATGGTATCCACAGCGATGGTGGTCTTGCCCGTCTGCCGGTCGCCGATGATCAGCTCGCGCTGACCGCGGCCGATGGGGATGATACCATCTACCGCCAGCAGCCCGGTCATGAGCGGTTCGTTGACCGCCTGTCGGTCGATGATGCGCGGCGCGGGCGACTCCACATGGCGATAGCGCGAGGCACTGAGCGGCTTGTCGTCCAGCGGCATGCCGATGGGGTTGACCACGCGGCCGAGCAGCTCCTCGCCCACAGGCACCTCGACCACGCGGCCCGTGCCATAGACGCGCTCGCCTGCGCGCACGTTATCCTGGCCGTTGAGCAGCACCGCGCCGACGCCGTCAAGCTCAAGGTCCATCGTCATGCCGAACACGTCGTTTTCAAAAGCGATCTGCTCGCCATAGCGGGTATGCGAAAGCCCCTCGATGCGCACCACGCCGTCTCCAACGCTGGTGACGACGCCGAATTCATAGACCGCAGCCTTATTCTCCAGCGAGCGGATGCGCTTTTTGAGCGTCTTGCCGATGTCCGCCGCGCTATTGTGAAACGGCTTTTGCTCGCTGCCCGTCAGCCGGACGTTATCGGCGGCGATCTCCGCGCCCGAAACGCTGTTGGTCAGCAGCATATGCTGCGCTTCCTTGACACGGTAAGCGATGCTCGCGTCGTAGATCTTTCCGTCGATGATGGCGAGAAAACCGCCGATCAGCGCTTCATTGCGCTTGACATCGAAGGAAACCTCCTGACCGAGCAGCTCTCGGAAGTGCCGCTTGACAGATTCAATTTGGTCTTCGCCGAACGGGCCGGCGGTATAGAGTTCGCCTTTCAGAGCCATACGGACCCACTTTCCTAAAAAACAGTCCAAATGATTACACAACCGCCCGCCGCGGCCATCGTGCGCGCGGAGGAGGCGCATCCGCGCCGCGCGCGAATGCAGGCGGCCTTGTCAGCCCACCTTGTCGAAGAAGCTGTCGATGATGCGCTGGTGATCCTGCTGGGTGACCTCGCGCTCGAGAATCTTCCCTGCGATATCTACCGCGAGCTCGGCGGTCTGCTCCTTGAGCTCGCTCACCATGCCCTCGCGTTCCGCAGCGGCCTGACGCATCGCATCGGTGAGGATGCCCTGCGCATCCTGCTTGGCCTTTTTGCGCAGATCTTCCGCCTCGCGCTCAGCGGCCTTGCGGCGCTCCTCCGCGACGTGCTCCGCGTCGAGCCGCGCGTTTTTCATCGAGGTTTCATACTGCGATTTGAGCGCGTCCGCCGCGTCCCTGCTGGCGTCGATCTGCTCGCGTTCGCGCGCAAACTTCGCCTCACGTTCCGCCATGAACTTGCTCACCGGCTTGTACAGGAAGGTGCGCAGCAGCAGGAAGAGAACGAGGAGGTTGAGCGCGTGCTCGACGAAATCGATCAGGTTAAATTCCATGGATACCCCTCTTTGGTGCGTTATTTGCCCATCGTGAAGATCATGACCAGCGCGGTGACAAAGCCGTAGATGGCGGTCGACTCGGTCAGTGCCAGGCCGAGCAGCAGCAGCGCGTTGATCTTGCCGTTCGCTTCCGGCTGGCGGGCGACCGCTTCCACGGCTTTGCCCGTGGCGATGCCCATACCAAGGCCCGCGCCGGCGCCCGTAAGCACCGCGAGGCCAGCGCCGATTGCGATCAATCCGATATCCGTCATGGTAAGATTCCTCCTAAAATAATCTGGTCATATGTTTTCCGGCCGGTCCGGATGTTTTTCCCCATCTGCCGCGCAAACGCGCCGCTACTCCGTCTCCTCAACCGCTTCGCCGATGAACGTCAGTGAGAGATTGATGAAGATGAAGAACTGGATCAGCGGGTGGAAGGCGTTGAAGTAGAGCCCCAGCACCGCCGGAATGCCGACCGAGAACGCGCCGAGCGCGAAGTAGATCAGCTCCACAACCACCATGCCGCCGAGCATGTTGCCAAAGAGTCGGCAGGCCAGCGAAATCGGCACCGCAAGGTCGGAGAGCAGCTTAAACGGCGCGATGACCGGGTTTGGCCGCACAAAGCTCTGCAGGCGGCCCTTGACGCCCTTCTTGTAGATGCCGAACACGTTGATGAGCACAAACGTGACCAGCGCGTAAGAGAGCGTCATGCTCAGATCCGTCGTCGGCGGGCGAAACCCGAAGAGCTCTACGATGGCGGAGCCGACAAACAGCGCCGCCAACGCGAAGAAATAGGATGACAGCCCTTCGTTCTTCTGGCCGTATTTTTCGCGCGTCAGGTTCGACATGGCGCCGACCGCCGTCTCCAGCACGAGCTGGATGCCGCGCGGCGTCTCCTGGAAGCGCGGGATCACGAAGATGCGGATCAGCACAGCGGCAAGGGCGAGCGCGGCGATGACGATCCACGAGACGAACACCGTCGAGCTGACCGAGAAGCCAAACAGATCCATGCGCGTGGGGCTGATGGAGACCTGAAACGCGCGGTCACCAAGCCCGAAGCTGCCGAGGATGAGCCCGCTGCAAAGCCACAGCGCAAGCACGCCCGCCATCATCAGAAGATTGCGCTTCTTCTTCGCCGGCTTGTAGTCCTGCGCGCCCTTTTCCGGCTGCGGGATGCGCGCACGCAAAAACAGCGCGGCGATTCCCACAAGCAGCGAAAGCGCGATGGCGATCCATTTCCCTACGGAAGGCATATTAAACTGCATTTAGCGGCCTCCTTTCCCGTTTTTGCGTTGGAGCACGTTGAGTATGATCGCGCCGACGACAAGAACGGAAGAGATTCCAACGCCGCACCAGATCAGCTCGCGCGGAAACGCCAGCGCGACAGGCACCAGGGCTGCGGCATACAGCACGATCTTTCCAAAGCCGATGGCGAACGCCTGCAGCGATTTCCCGGCGGAGACGGCCTTCGTCAGTCGCGCGAGCAGAAACAGCTCGCCCGCCCCGCAGACAAGGCCAATCAAAAAACCGGTCATCCCTCAACACCTCCGCCATTTGCCCGGGCGCGTCCGTGCAAACCGCCGCGCCCCAGATAAAAAAACCCTGCTTAGCGAAGGTGCGCCCGCAATCCGCAGAGATGATGCGCGGAAGCGGCTGCGACGCCAAGGACAGGATATCGATACGAGTAGTTTACAGCTTTACATTTTTTTTGTAAAGGGCTTCCCCGAAATCGGAGCCGCACGGCGGCCGAACGGCCGCAGGGCGTAAGCGCGATCGAGTCGGTGAAGCGCTCCCGAGTAAACCAGTACTGTTATACACGAATTTTCAGATTTGTCAAGCGATGTTCCATATTTTTCCTTCCGCTTCCCGCTTTTTGAGCGTTTCCGCGCCCGCCCGCGGCGGGTTCCGTTCCGGCGGCCGCGCTACCCCTCCCGCTGCGCCTGCTGCGAGGGAAACCTGCGCTCGATATAGTCGTAAAACAGCGAGACGCAGGCCGGCAGCGCAGCGTCCGCGCGGCGGATCAAATCGATCCGGCTGTCGATTGCGCCGCCTTGCATGCGCTTGCAGACCACCGGGCTATCTGCCGCCAGCAGCGCGGCGGACTCCGGCACCAGCCCCACGCCTACCCCTCCGGTCACGAGGTCCATGGCCGTGCGCGCGTCGTCGCAAACGCATTTTTCCCGCAGGATCAGCCCTGACGCGGCGAAGAGGTCCTTGAGCACGGGCTCCCAGCGCCGGTAGAGCACGACCGGCATGCCGGAGAGCGCCTCCAGCGAAATATCCGGTGCATCGCCGTCGAGCAGATCCCTTTGCCCGACCGCAACGAGCGATTCCATCCGGATGGGCCGGGCGCGCATATCCTCCGCGGCATAGGGTGTGCGCACGATGGCGATCTGCAGCAGGTTTGCGCGCAGCTTGTCCAGCAACTGGTAGGTGTTCGCCTCCGTGATGGCAAAGCTAACCTCCGGGTGCTCGCGGGAAAAATCCGCAATCCAGCCCGTCGCCATGGGGCAGATCACGGAGGATACCACGCCGATGCGTACCGTGCCCGCCTCCGCGCCCGCGAGCTCCGTCACCTCCTGCCGCGCGTTTTGCCGCATCTCGAGCAGGATCGTCGCTTTTTCATAGAGCAGCTTGCCCGCCCCGGTGAGCGTGATCTGCCGCTGCCCCCGCTGAAAAAGCGAGCAGCCCAGCTCGTCTTCCAGGAGCCGGATCTGCGTGCTCAGCGGCGGTTGGGTCAAAAAGAGCTTCTTGGCGGCCGCTGAAATGGTGCCCTCCTCCACGACGGCGACAAAGTATCGCAGCTGTTTAAAATCCATCCCAAACGCCCCTTTCCCCTTCCGCACCACACGTTTCAACGCAGCTATGCTTAATGAAACAACCCCGTGCAGCGACATGTCCGAGCACATACGAAAGCAAAATAGAATCCATATGAAATACGAATGGTACAATCTGTATTATATCATAGTTATATGGAAAGATGGTGTTATAATAGCGAGTGGATTCCGCCGCGCACAGCGCGATACGGGCCAAAAATCGGAAAACACCGGGAAGAGAACGTACATCGTTTTGAAATCGTTACTGAAATACTTGGGCGCATACAAAAAGGAGAGCATCCTCAGCCCGCTGTTCAAGTTCTTTGAAGCGGGGCTGGAGCTCATCGTGCCGCTCGTCATGGCGGCGCTGATCGACCGCGGCATCGGCGGCGGGGATCGCGCCTTTATCGTGCGCATGTGCCTGTTGCTCGCGGGGCTCGCCGCGGCAGGTCTCGTCAGCTCCATCACCGCGCAGTACTACGCCGCCAAGGCAGCGGCGGGGTTTGGCAAGGAGGTCAAGCGCGCGCTGTTTGCCAAGGTTCAGACGCTGTCGTTTCCCGATCTGGATGCAATCGGCGTATCCACGCTGGTGACCCGACTCACGAGCGACAGCAACCAGGCGCAGACAGGGGTCAATCTCACGCTGCGGCTGCTTCTGCGCTCGCCGCTTATCGTCTTTGGCGCAGTGATCATGGCGTTTACGGTGGACGCGCGGGCCGCGCTGGTATTTGCAGGCGCGATCCCGCTGCTAGCGGCAGCGGTGTTTGCGGTGATGCTGATCTGCACCCCGCTCTACCGCGCGGTGCAGGCGCGGCTGGACCGCATCGTCGGCGCGACGCGGCAAAATCTCGTGGGCGTGCGCGTGGTACGCGCTTTCGGGCTGGAGGAGAGCGAGACGGAGGCGTTTCGCCGCGAAAACCGCGCGCTCTTCGATATACAACGCCTGGTCGGGCGCATCGCGGCGCTTCTCAACCCCGCGACATACGTCATCATCAACCTCGCGATCGCACTGCTGATCTGGGCGGGCGCCATCCGCGTAGAGATGGGCGCACTCTCGCAAGGTCAGGTCGTTGCGCTCTATAATTACATGAGCCAGATTCTGGTGGAGCTGGTCAAGCTTGCAAGCCTCATCATCACCGTTACCAAGTCCGTCGCCAGTGGAAACCGCATACAGGACGTGCTGGATATGCCGCCCGCCATGACTTCGCCGGGCGCGCTTGCGGCAGCGCCGCAAGGGGACGCCGCCGTGGAGTTTCGCGGGGTGAGCCTGCGCTATTATGCCGGAGCGGACGACGCCCTTTCGGGGATCAACCTCACCGTACAGCGCGGGCAGACCATCGGCATCCTGGGCGGAACGGGCGCGGGCAAGAGCTCGCTGGTCAACCTCATCCCGCGCTTCTACGACGCGAGCGAAGGCGAAGTGCGCGTCTTCGGCATCGACGTGCGCGACTACCCGCTGGACGAGCTGCGCCGACGGATCGGCATCGTGCCGCAGAACGCCGCGCTTTTTTCCGGAAGCGTGCGCGAGAACATCCGCTGGGGAAAGCCGGACGCGAGCGACGAGGAGATCTGGCAAGCGCTTGCGCTGGCGCAGGTTCAGAACGTCGTGGAGGAAAAAGGCGGTTTGGACGCGCCGATCGAGCAGGGCGGCAGAAACCTCTCCGGCGGACAGCGCCAGCGGCTGACGATCGCCCGCGCGCTGGTTCGCAAACCGGAGATCCTGATTCTGGACGACAGCGCCTCCGCGCTGGACTACGCAACCGACGCCGCGCTGCGAAAGAGCATCCGCGGTATGGATGGCCGCCCTACGGTATTCATCGTGTCCCAGCGCGCGTCCTCCGTGCTCTACGCCGACCAGATTCTCGTGCTGGAGGACGGCGCCGTGGTCGGCCTGGGCACAAGCGACGAGCTGCTCGCCGACTGCCCGGTCTACCGCGAGATCTACAAAACGCAGTTTGAAACGGAGGCGGCGCATGCGTAAAAGACAGAACCCATCGCCCGCTGCCCGGCCGGATCAGGATATCCTCCGAAAGATTTTGCGCGCGCTCTCCGGCTACCGGCTGGCGCTTGTGGCATCGCTGCTTCTGGCGCTGCTCACGGTGGCGGCAACGCTGTATGTGCCGATCCTGATCGGCCGCGCCATCGACCTGATCGCCGGCAAGGGGCAGGTGCCGTTTCAGGCGATCCGTCGCCTCCTGATCGAGGTGTGCGCCATCGCGGGCGGAACCGCGCTGCTGCAGTGGCTCATGGGCGCGCTCAACAACCGCGTCACCTTCGACGTGGTGCGGGATCTGCGCGATGCCGCGTTTGAAACCATCGAGCAACTGCCGCTGCGCTATATCGACGCCCACGCCTACGGCGAGATCGTCAGCCGCGTCATCACGGATGCGGATGCATTTGCCGACGGGCTGCTGCTCGGCTTTTCACAGCTCTTCACGGGGGTGACGACCATCCTCGGCACACTGGCGTTCATGCTCGCCATCGACTGGAAGACGGGTCTGGTGGTCGTGCTGCTCACGCCGCTGTCGCTGATCTCCGCGCGCGTGATCGCTTCGCATACCTACCGCATGTTCCGCGCGCTGTCGGATACGCGCGCCGAGCAGACCGGCTATCTCGACGAGATGATCAAAAATCAGAAGGTCGTGCAGGCATTCTCCCACACGCGCGAGGCGCAGGAACGCTTCGACGAGATCAACGACCGGCTCGCGGCGCATTACCTGCAAGCCACGTTCTATTCCTCCATCACCAATCCCTCCACGCGCTTTATCAACGCGCTGGTCTACGCGGGCGTCGCGCTCGCGGGGGCGCTGACCGCGGTCGCGACCGGCGGCGCGTTCTCGGTGGGTCAGCTTTCGGTGTTTTTGAGCTATGCCACGCAGTATACGCGGCCGTTCAACGAGATCTCCGGCGTGGTGACGGAGCTGCAAAACGCCCTGGCCTGCGCGGGACGCATCTTCGCGCTCATCGAAGAGCCGCGCGAGGCGCCGGACGCGCCGGACGCGATCACGCTCGAACACGCGCAAGGCAACATCGAGCTGCGGGACGTTTCGTTTTCCTACGACGAAGAGCACGCATTCATCGAAGCGCTCAACCTCAGCGTCAAACCCGGTCAGCGCGTCGCCATCGTCGGCCCGACCGGCTGCGGCAAGACGACGATCATCAACCTGCTGATGCGCTTCTACGACGTAAGCTGCGGCGCGGTCTGCGTCGAGGGCACGGATATCCGCCGCATCACGCGAAAGAGCCTGCGCCGCGGCTACGGCATGGTGCTGCAGGAGACCTGGCTCAAGGCGGGCACCATCCGCGAAAACATCACCCTCGGCAAGCCGGACGCGAGCGACGAGGAGATCATAGCCGCCGCCAAGGCAGCGCATGCGCACGGCTTCATCAAGCGCCTGCCGCAGGGCTACGATACCGTCATCGGCGAGGACGGCGGAAGCCTGTCCCAGGGGCAGAAGCAACTGCTCTGCATCACGCGCGTCATGCTGCGGCTGCCGCCGGTGCTGATCCTCGACGAGGCGACCTCCTCCATCGACACGCGCACGGAGCAGCGCGTGCAGGCCGCGTTTGCGCGGCTGATGGAGGGCAGAACCAGCATCGTGGTCGCGCATCGGCTCTCCACCGTCCGTGAGGCGGACGTGATCCTCGTCATGCGCGGCGGAAAGGTGATCGAGCGCGGCAGACACGAGGAGCTGCTCCGCCAAAACGGCTTCTACGCCGCGCTCTACAACAGCCAGTTTGCAGCGTCGTAACCGCGCATACCACCGACCGGAGGGAGAATAGACAATGAGAGAATTCGACAGCCAGGTGCAATACCTCAAATACCGCACGCTCTGCGAAGTGGCGCGCCGTGCCTACAACGGCACGCTCCAAGAGACGCTGCTCGACATCCCCAAAGCAATCGTCCCCGGCAAAAAGCCGAGCATGCGCTGCTGCGTCTACAAGGAGCGGGCGATCCTCGGCGAGCGCGTCAAGCTCGCCATGGGCGGCGAGCGGAAAAATCCGAACGTGATCGAGACGCTGGATATCGCCTGCGACGAGTGCCCCGTCTCCGGCTACGACGTCACCGCCGTATGCCGCGGCTGCATCGCGCACCGCTGCAAAGAGGCGTGCAAAAAGGACGCGATCTATCTCGACGCACACCAAAAAGCGCACATCGACCAGACGAAGTGCATCGAATGCGGATTGTGCGCCAAGGCCTGCCCCTACCACGCGATCATTCAAAACAAGCGCCCCTGCGAGAGCGCCTGCCACGTGCGCGCCATCACGATGGACGAGGAGAAAAGCGCGCTGATCAACGAGAAAAAATGTATCGCCTGCGGCGCCTGTGTGACGCAGTGCCCGTTTGGCGCGATCATGGACAAATCCGAAATTCTGCGCGCCATCGCGCTGCTGACGCACCGGCAAGAGGGTCAGCCGCTCTACGCCATGGTCGCCCCCGCCATCGAGAGCCAGTTTACCTACGCCTGGCCCGGGCAGGTGAACGCCGGCCTGCGCGCGCTGGGGTTCGACGCCGTGACGGAGGCGGCGCGCGGCGCGGACATGGTCGCGCGGGAAGAGAGCGGCGAGCTGCTCGAAAAGGGGTTTCTCATGAGCTCCTGCTGCCCCGCGTTCGTCCGCTATGTGGAGCAGAACTTTCCGAAGCTCACGCCGCACCTTTCGCACTGCCTCTCTCCGATGGCCACGCTCGGCAAATGGATCAAGGCGCGCGAACCAGATGCGAAGATCGTCTTCATCGGCCCCTGCACGGCAAAGAAAGCTGAGGCGCAGACGGAGCGCGTTTCGCCGTATATCGACTGTGTGCTCACTTTTGAAGAGCTGCAGGTGCTGTTTGACAGCCGCGAGATCGACATCACCGCCCTGCCCATCGAAACCATCGACGAGGCAACGCGCTTCGGCCGCGGGTTTGCGCGCTCCGGCGGAGTGACCGAGGCCATCCGGCAGGCGGTAAAAGACCGGGGAAACGAAACCTTTTCGCTCGTCGCGACCAAGTGCAACGGCATCGAAGAATGCCGCGTTGCGCTGCTGAAGATGAGCAAAGGGCTGGATGTCGGCAGCTTCGTGGAAGGCATGGCCTGCGTGGGTGGCTGCGTGGGCGGCGCAGGCTGCATCACGCCTCCTCGGAGAAGATAGCGCAGAAATCGCTTCTACTCCGCTTCGGGCGCCGTCGGGCCCTGCGCCCGCCCGCGCCACGACTCCATCAGCGGCACGAGAAACGCCGCCACGATGCCCGTTGAAAACCCGGTGTTGTAGAGATTCATGCCGCCGTGGAGCACGCCGGAGCACAGCGCGACAGAGGAGTTTAAGAACCCTGCGGCAACGCCCCAAACCCAGCCGTAGTGCCCGGCAATCGGCGCGAGGCTCGTGCCGAACAACGCGGCGAGCAGCACGGCCGGCTCGTCGATGCTCCACACCTTCGTCACGCTGCCAAGCGCGACGCCAAAGAGCACCGGCACGATGTTTTTTACGTGCTTTCCGCTTGCGCCAAAGCCCGCTATCGTCAGTATTCCGCCGATGGTCGGGCCGTTGAGCGGGCCGCCCGCAAGCAGAACGTAGAGCGTTGCAACGGCGCCGTTGAGGCCGATGTTGATCAGCACCGCGCCAACGCCGCCCAACGCGATAAAGTCTGCGCAGGAGCGCCCCGTCTCCCCCAAGATCGCCCGCATGCCTTCCGCCGGATCCGGCCCCGCCGCGCGGCCGAGCAGCATCAAAAACGCAAACAGCAAAAAAAGAAACGCGCCAAACAGCGCGTCGTTTCCTTCGCTCCAGACCAAAACCGGCACCGTCTGATACCCGTAGGACTTCAGCAGCGATACGTAGACCGCGCCGATGATGCCCGCGGTGAAGCCGACGTTGTAGAGGCTGAATCCCCGGTGCACGTGCTTGAGGTGCGCGGCAAGCGGGGCGGCGACCAGCCCGATGCTGACCCCCGCGAGGCCCCCGAGCAGCACGCCCGTTCTGCCGGGCAGATCCAGCACAAACGCAAACTCGGTCACGATCGGCGACAAGCACGTAGCAAACAGCGCGGTGTAGACATGCCGTGCAAACGGCTCACGCCTAATCCGCGCGTAGAGCCACGTGCCGCAGAGAATCGGCCAGACATTGTAGATATTCTTTCCGAAAAGCCCGAAGCTGCCCATCAGGAACACGGCGGCCACGCCGATCCCGCGGAGCGGCTCGCCAAGCAGCGCCAGCAGTCCGACGGCAAGCAGCATCAGCACGCCGGCGTTGGTGAACGCCGCACCCGCGCCGCCAAGGGCGACATAGTCCGTAATCAGGATGTTGGTGGATCGTATGATGCGCAAAAAGCCGGCGGCGATCTCGCCCGGCGTGCCCAGGCTCAGCCCGAAGCAGACAAACAGCAGCGAGATGCCCGCCAGCACGCCAAATGCGATCGTGTTTTCTTCGGATAATGCGGTGGGAAGCGCGGTTTCGCGGATGCGCCCGTACCGGCGGTGCACCGCGCGGTTTTGACGTGTGTACGGAGCAGCTCGGCGCGTGTGGGTCAGCCTGGACATGGTATCCCTCCCGGTCGGTTTGGCAGGATATCAGCTCGGGTTGCAACGATCCGCAGCAGCGTCTGGTCTGTTTCCGGTGCGCGGCGGGATTGCGTTGCGTTTGGCCCGCTTTTTCGTCATGGGTTGTTCCGATATGCGGTTGTTTGATATCTCTGTTTTCTATCCTACCACGCCATACATGGCCGCGCCAGAAAAATAAAACTGTATTTCACTAAAATCATGGCCCCGCTTCCCGATCTGCGCGCCCTTCGATCACGCGCGCAAGGCCGGCGCCCGCTCCGCAGGGCGGAAAAACATCTCCCGCGTAATCGTCAGCCGCTTGCAGGCGCCGGTCTCGCCCGCAGGCGCAAACCCCGCGTGCTGAAACATGCGCATCGCGCGCTCGTTGTCGTGGTGAATCGTCGCATACAGCCGCCGTATGGGGCTCTCGCGCGGGTAGAATGCCTCCTGCAACGCAAGGCGCAGCGCCCGCGCGCCGTACCCCGCGCCCCAAAGGGACGGCTCCCCGATCGCGGCGACGATCTCCCAGTCTCCCGCCGCGGGCATCCGTTTGAACGAGATGAACCCGATCGGCCGATTGCAGCGCAGGGAGA
>JAEWQH010000114.1 GCA_023399275.1 Bacillota bacterium | reverse complement strand
ATAAGCTCATCGTTCAGGCGGATCAAGAGATGGAGGCCGATATCGAGAAGGTGCAGAGCATGCTTGCGGAAGACACCGAGGGGCACGGCGCGTTTGTCTGCGAATATGAGATCTTCAAGGAGATCTACCAGCTTCAGCGACGCATGCTCGAGCGCTACAACGGCACGATGTTTTTGGCGCTTTTGACCGTCAGCAACACCTACGAGCAGCGCTTCGACAGCTTGGTGCTCGATAGCATCATGAAGCAGCTGCTGCACGTGGCCCAGGCCAACCTGCGACGCGGGGATACCATCTCGCGCTATAGCGTCATGCAGTACGTGGTGTTGCTGCCGTCCGTAACATATGAAACGGGGCGGCTCGTCATGGACCGCATCAAAAAGGAGTTCTACAGCGAATACGTCAAGTCCAGCGTGGTGCTGACGTACAAACTGCGTCCGCTGTGTATCAACAAATACGACGTGGGCGCGCAAAAGCGCAGCGCGGAGGACTGAGGCGGCGGAGTAAAAAGACCGGCGCGCAAGCGGAGGAAGCGATTCCTCCGCTTTTTGAGGCGTGGGGTGGCTCAATTGACACCTACGCGCTTGCATGGTAAAATTTTCGCGATGAGCGGGGGCGAGCTCCCCCCTGGTCTGTATTGTGGAAAGAAGACGGGAACGGGGATCAAAACGGCGGGTGGCGATGCCGCGGCAACCGGGATGAGAGGTGCGCACGGGATGGACGAACAACTGCATGTTGCGCTGATTTCGACGCATTTTGCGCCGGAAGTCACGCCGATTACCCATCTTTATGCGGATCTCGCGGAGGATTTCTGCAGGTTCGGCGCGCGCGTGAGCGTGGTGACCAAGCTGCCCGGCCATGAGCTGAGCGAGCAGGAGCGCGCGGTTTTCTACCGCCGGCGGGATGAAACCACGCCGGAAGGCTACCGCATCCTGCGCGTGGGACACAAGGCGCGCCGGGGCGCAAACCTGGTGGAGCGCGCGCTGCGCGCCTGCCTGAACACGCTGGCCATCTACCGCGCGGCAAAGAAGCTGAAGGCGGATGTCTACATCCTTTGCAGCATGCCTGCATACCTCGGATTGGTCGGCGCGCGGCTCAGCCGCCACGCGCGAACGGTCTATATCCTGCAGGAGATCTTTCCGGATAATCTCGTTGCGGCGGGCCGGTACACCGAGTGGCATCCGGTCATCCGCTTTTGCCGCCGGATGGAGCAGCATATCTACCGCAGAAACAGTGCGTTTGTCACGCTTTCGGAGGAGATGAAGCGAACGCTTGTCGCGCGCGGCATCGAGTCGCACAAGATCGCCGTGATCCCCAACTGGGCGGATACTGAGGCGATTCACCCCGTACCGCGCGATCAAAACGCGCTCTTCGACGAGCTGGATTTACCGCGCGCGGGGTTCTATGCCGTCTATGCGGGGACGCTGGGGTTCCTGCAGGAGCCGGATGTGATACTGGACGCGGCGAAGCTGCTCCGGGACGAGAAGGATATCCGCATCCTCGTCTTTGGCGACGGCGCGCTGCGCGAGCATATGCAGAATCGAATCGTGCGCGAGCAGATCGAAAATGTGTCGCTCTTTCCGTTGCTTCGCGCGGAGCGGACGGCCGAGGTATACTCCATTGCGGACATCGCGCTCGTGCCGCTTAAGAAGGGGATGACGCGCATCGCCGTGCCGAGCGAGACCTGGCTTGCGCTTGCCGCGGGCAGGCCGGTCGTCGTCTGCGCGGAGGCGGGCAGCGAGTGGGCGCGCTCCATCGAGCACGAGAGCTACGGCGTATGCATCACCCCCGGCGAGCCGCAGGAGATGGCGGACGCAATTTTGCGTTTGCATGCGAGCGCGGTTCCGCTCAGCGAGCTGGGTGCGCGCGCGCGCCGCTATGCCTGCGCGCACGCTTCGCGCGAGCAGGCCACCGGCGCATATTACGACTGGATCCGATAGAGCGGCAGGCATGTCCTGCCAGAGATTCTGTATGATAGAAGGATGGGCACGAACGAGCGGGATCGGAAACGCGGGAGAGTGGCGCTATGAAGATACTCATCACGGGGTCCGAGGGGTTCATCGGCAGAAATCTGGCCGTCGCGCTGGACGCGCGCGGATACCGGGATCTGCTGAAGGCGGATGCGGATACGCCGGCCGAGCAGCTGGAGCGTTACTGCGCCGCTTGCGGTTTTGTCTATCATTTGGCGGGGGCGGATCTTCCCAAGCAGCCGGCTGAGTACATGCGGGGCGACTTCGGTGTGACCGATACCCTGCTGCGCCTGCTCACCAAGCAAAAAAATCGGTGCCCCGTGATGTTTGCCAGCTCTACCCATGCCGCGCAGCCTAGCCTCTACGGGCGCAGCAAAAAAGCCGGCGAGGAACTGCTGGAGGCTTATGCACGGCAGACCGGCGTAAAGGTCTATATCTACCGCCTGCCGCATGTCTTTGGCAAGTGGTCCAGTCCCAGCCAAAACGGCGTCATTGCTGCGTTTTGCTACAATATATCCCATGATCTTCCCGTTGCGATCAGCGATGCGGACAAGCTGCTGAATCTTGCGTATATCGACGACATTACGGCTTCGCTGTGCGACCTGCTGGAGGATAAGGCCGAAAGAGAGGGGCCGTATTGCATAGCGCCGGTGCAGTATCGCGCTGCGCTCGGCGACATCGCGGCGCGCATCCGCTCGTTTCGCGATGTTCGCGCGGGCAACGCGCTGCCGGATATGAGCGAGCCGCTGACGCGAAAACTCTACGCAACCTATCTGAGCTTTTTGCCGGTGATGGAGTTTGCCTATCCGCTTGAGATGCGGGAGGACGAAAACGGGAGCATGACGGAGTTCCTTCGACTGAGCACGGGAGGGCGAATCTCTGTCTGCGTCTGCAAGCCGGGCGCGGCGCAGGCGGAGCGCTGGCAGGATACGAAGGCGGAAAAACTCCTCGTCGTCTCGGGCACGGGCGTGGTCAAGCTCCGCAGGGCCGATCAGGATGACGAAGTGACGTATCCCGTTTCGGCCAGGCGACATGTTGCGATCGACATCCCGGCCGGCTACGCGCACCGCATCGAAAACACCGGCAGGGCGGATCTCGTCGCGCTGGTTTGGTCGAGCGAGTGCCGCCGCGGCGCGCAGGCGGACGCGCCCGATGCCGAAACAACGCGGTGCTGACCGGTGGGGTGCGATTTGGCGGAACCATGTAAGACCGACCGGCGCGGGGCAATCTCCGCGCCGTTTGTTCAAGCGCCGGCTTATGCGCAGGCGCACGGAGGGAACCGATGACGAAGCAGCTTTCAAAAACGGACGCATCCGCGCCGGAGCTCATCCGGCCGGAAGAGGGGGAGACGGCTGCCCGCGTGCTGATCCTAGGGGGCGTAGAGCCGCCTGCGGGGGACGTGCGGTTTGGCGAGGCGCTCCGCCCGCTCCTGTCGGCGCAGCAGCGCATCGTCGCCGCGCTGCACGGCGAAGACGCTTCCGCCGCTGCCTGGGCGGCGCAGGCGGGCATTGGCATCCTTGCGCTTGCGGGCATGCGCGGCGAAGCGGAGATCGGCCTGCCCCAGGGCGTTGCAGCCATCGGCGCGGGCGGGACGGAGGCGCTGGCAACCCGGCCGCAGATCCTCTGCGTCAACGGCGTTCGCCTTGGCTTCCTCTCGTTTGCCGAGCAGGCCGCGGGCGAAGCTGCCGGCAGGGCGGATATCCTCGGGTTGGCGGTGTACGATCGCGTGCGCATGCTGCTCAGCCAGTGTGACCATGTGCTCGTGCTCGTGCGCGCGGGGCTGGACGAGGGGGAACTGCCGCTGCCGGAGTGGCGCGCGCGCTATCGCCGCTTCATCGATGCGGGGGCGAGCGTCGTCGCCGACACGGGCGCGGCGAAGGGCTGGGAGGCATATCAAAGCGGTCTCGTGTTTTACGGACTCGGCGCGCCGAACGGCGCGGATTCGCTTGGGCTGTTTCTTACGCTTCGCCCCAATGGACGGCTCGATTACGAGGTACGGGCGCTCTCGGGCGCGGGGGGCGCGATCGACCTCTCCGCAAACGACGCGTTTCGTGCGCGCATCGACGCGCAGAATGCGCTACTGACCGATGGCGCGGCTTATGCGCGCGCGGCGGATGCGATGTGTCTCGCCCTGTATGAAAAGAACGAATCGCAGCAAAAGCGCGGCTTGTTTGGAGCGTTTTCACCCCGTATAGACGCCGAAGAGCGCCTTTGCGCGCTGCTGGGGAGCGAGTCGCGTCGGCGCATGGCGCTGCGCGCGCTGCGACTCAAACGCGCGGCGCAGCAGGGGAAGCGCGATCGCACAAAAAAGGCGTAAGACATGGCCGGCCGCGGCGCGAATTACGCAACCATGACGAAAATACGAACAATTATGAAACAATGCTTGCGGGTTGCGCCATTTTCGCGCGCTGTGATATAATATCGCAGTGTATGTTGCAAAGTAAGCGGAGGAGACCGCATTGAAGCCGGCTGCGGTGCTGGACATCGGAAGTTCCAAGATCGTTTGTCTGTGCGGCAGTTTTGTCCATCGCGATGGCATTACGGTGCACGGCGTTTCGGTCTGCCCGTATAATGGCTACCAGGCCGGCGCGTTTTCCGATCACCGCTCCTTGCACAACGCCATCGTCGAGTCGGTCTCCAAGGCGGAGCAGGAGGCGCGCATGCGCATCCGAGAGGCTGCTATCAGCGTACCCGCCCCGTTTTGCAAGATCGTTTTGACCGAGGCCGCGCTGCCGATCGGCAGCCGCGGCAAGCGCGTGATGGCGGAGGATATCGACGACGTCATCTCGTTTTCGCTCAAAAAAGTAAAGCTGAGCGGCCATGTGCTCATGCATAGCACGCCCGTCTCCTTTACGGTCGGCGGGGTGGTGTCTTCCGCTCTCCCGACGGGGGCGAAGACCGAGGAGCTCGGCGCGCTTGTTTCGCATATGTATGTGCAGGAGGAGTTCGTTCGCGCCATGGAGCAGGCGCTTGCGCCGCTGGACATCGAGATCTCCATGTGTGTTTCGTCCCAGCTCTGCGCGGCGCTCGCGGTCATTCCGGAGAAGGAGCGCGTGCGTCCGGCTGTGCTCATCGACATCGGGTATACGCATACGGACGTCTCCATTGTGGAGAGCGCGGCGCTCACCGATACGCGCACCATCGATATCGGCGGCAAACAGTTGAGCGCCGACCTTGCTTTTGGGCTGGATATTCCGCCGGAGACGGCGGAGCAGGTCAAGCGGCGGTTTGTCTTTCTGCAGGAGCCGCTGAGCAGCACCGAGATCGTGCGCACCCCCCAGGGTGCGAAGCGCGTGGATCACAACGTGATCAAGCTCATCTTGGAGGCGCGCGTGGACGAGTTGGTCTCCCTGATCCGCACGGCGCTCAGAGAGATGGCCATCTCTGCGGAGGCGAACCCGGTCACCTATCTCACCGGCGGTGGAATCGCCATGATGAAAGGCGGCATCGATTATCTCAAACGCAGTCTGGAGCTGAATATTCAGCGGGACACGCCGTGGGTGGCGGATATGGATACGCCGAACTATACGAGCTCCTTTGCAGCGCTCGACTTTGTTTTACGAGCCATAAGCGACGACGTGGTGACCAATACGTCGCCGGAAACGCTTATGGACAGGCTCCGCAACCTTTTTACCAAATAAGGGGGACAAACCATGTTTGAACCGGATTTCGAGAACAACTCTTTTGCGCAGATCAAAGTCATCGGCGTCGGAGGAGCGGGCTGCAATGCCATCAACCGCATGGTGCAGTACGGTCTGCGCGGCGTTGAATTCATCGCGATCAATACCGATAAACAGGCGCTGTTTCTTGCCAAGGCGCCGATCAAGATCCAGATTGGCGAGAAGCTGACCAAAGGGCTCGGCGCGGGCGCGGACCCCGAGATAGGCCGAAAGGCCGCGGATGAAAGCCGCGAGCAGATCGTTGAGGCGCTGCGCGGCACGGACATGGCCTTCATCACAGCCGGCATGGGCGGCGGCACCGGCACGGGGGCAACCTCCATCGTGGCCGAGTGCGCCAAGGAGCTGGGCATCCTCACCATCGCGGTGGTGACCAAGCCCTTCACCTTCGAGGGCAAGGTGCGCATGCGCAACGCCGAGATCGGCATCGCCGCGCTCAAGCCCGCCGTGGATACGCTCATCACCATTCCGAACGACAAGCTTATCGACCTCGTTGGCCGCGCGAGCCTGCCGGATGCGCTGCGCGTAGCGGACGACGTTCTCCGCCAGGGCATACAGGGCATATCGGATCTGATCGCCGTACCGGCTATGATCAACCTCGACTTTGCGGATGTAAAGACCATCATGCGCGAAAAGGGTCTTGCGCACATGGGCATCGGTAACGCAAGCGGCGAAAAGCGCGCAACGGAAGCGGCTCGCCAGGCCATCGAAAGCCCTCTGCTCGAGACCAGCATCAATGGCGCGCGCGGCGTGCTGATGAATATCACCGGAGGCCCGGACCTGAGCCTGCTGGAGGTCAACGAGGCGGCGGAGCTCATCAGCGAAAACGTCGATCCCGAGGCGAATATCATATTCGGCGCGGATATCGACGAGGCGATGGGCGACGCGTTGCGCATCACCGTCATCGCCACCGGGTTTGATCGCCCGGACCGCGCAAGCAGCATACAGGGCGTGCCGGGGTTCGGCGCGTTCAGCACCTTCCGTTCGCCCTACGGCAATGCCGCGGGCGCCGCGAATCAGCAGCCCATGCAGCAGCAGCCGCAGCAGCCGCAGCCGTATCCGACGCAGCAACCGCAGCCGCAGCCGTACCCGACGCAGCCGCAGTATCAGCAGCCGATGCGCCAGGGACAGCCGCAGCCGTATGCTTCGGCTTCCTATGCGCCGCGCCGTCCGATCATGACGGACGAACCGGTGGCTGCGCCGATTCCGCAGCAGCGGCAGGATCAGGTCTTCGGTGAGAACGACCTGCGCCGGGACTATCAAGAGAAGCCGAAAAGCAAACTGGATGTCCCCGCTTTCCTGCGCAACCGCTGATTCAAACGAAATAAACAAGCGCCGCTCCTTCTCTCGAAAGGATGCGGCGCTTTAGTATAGGCTCTCCGCCCATCATTGGCGGGAGCAGCGGACGAAGAGAGACAAACGGCTCGCCCCAACGATTGCGGGGGAGCCGTTTCTTGGCCACTGGGTTCTCGTCTTCTTTGAATACAGTAGCTTCATTTCATTCTGGCGGAGGCCCAGAGGCTTTGCTACTGCTTCATGAAATTACAACCCTATCGTGTTTCCTTTTCACAATGGCCGTTTCAAAGGCAAGTTCGTGCAGCTTAGGCGTCTTTTTTCTCCGACTGACCTGAACCCTAAAAAAGCAATCCACCTAAAAAGAACGAAAATGATAGTCTGAAGGAAAGGGAAAGGTGGACGAAAGGAAGAAGAGTAAATACACGAAGGGGTAAATCGCCTTTGCGCTGAAGCGGGCGGCGCTGGGTATGCCGGTATCGGAAGCATGCCGTAAGCCCGGGATAGCGGGACAGATGTTTTACCGCTGGAAGAGGAAATACGGCGGAATGCTGCCAAGCGACATGAAGCGGCTGCGGTAGCTCGAAGAAGAGAACACAAAGCGAAAGAAACCGGTAGCGGATCTGAGCTTGGACAAGCTGATGTTGCAGGACGTACCAACAAAAAAATTCTAAGGCCTGTCGAGAAGCGGGAAGCTGTGCGGTATCTGCAAGTGCGCTGGCGAAGGGATTACGACGAGTTCCGTCCGCACAGCGCACCAGCGTACCTGACGCCGGCTAAACGAGAAACGCAAGCCCGCTTTCGGATTCGATCTCGGATATGGTCACGATGCGCTTCTGCTCTGCTGAGCGCTCCGCGGCAAACGACACCAGCGCGCTGTTGATGCCCGCCTGGATACCGGTCAACGGCTCGCCGCCGTTTCGGATGCAGTCCGCCAGCTCGATCAGCGAAGGAACGATGTCGTCGCTGTGCGCCTCGAAGTTTTCGCGTGCATAGTGCCAGCGCGCTTCCTCGCCGGAGGCGCGATCCCAGACGAAGACGTCGTCCCCGCGCAGCTCCAGCCGTCCCCGATCCCCCAGCATCCCCATCTCCAGCTCGTTGAGTGACGAGCCGGCGACCTTTTTTGGCGCGAAGAGGCAAAGCGAAAGCATGGCGCGCACGCCGTTTTCATATTCGACGGTGACAAACGCGTTGTCGAGGATATCGGTATCGCGGTATTCCACCGATCCGTCCCCGCTGGCGTAGACCGTAGCGGGGCGGGCGGCGGCAAACCAATTGAAGAGATCGAAGTGATGGCAGTTCTTCTCCAGCAGCGTTCCGCCGGTATACGCTTTTTTTGTGATCCAGTCGTTCACCAAGCCGCGCTTGGGCAGAAACGGCGGGCGAAACTCTTCACAGGTGAGCATCTTTAGCGTGCCGAGGCGCGGCAGCCAGTCGCGCATGCGGCGCGTAGGGGCGGCGTAGCGCAGCTCCAGCCCGACCTGCAGCAGTTTTCCGCTCTGCGCATGCGCGCGTTGGATATTGACGCAACCCTCCGGCGTGATGGCGAGCGGCTTTTCGAGGCGGACGTGTTTGCCCGCGGCAAGGCACGCGCAGGCGATCTGCTCATGTGTGTAATCCGGGCTGACGATGACCACCAGTTCACAGTCTGCGTGCGCCAGCAGATCCGCCGGATCGGTGTAGCACGAGACGGGAAGCCCCCGCTCGTCAAACAGCGCGCGGCAGGCGTCGAGATTGGGTGAAAAGGGGTCGCAGATCGCGCTCACCGCATACTGGGGCAGCTTCCACAGGCAGTTTCGAATCTGTGAGCTGCCCATCATGCCGAGGCCGACGACGGCGGTTTTGATCGGTTGCATGGTTGGATCCATTCGAAGCCCTCCCTATTGAAGCCGGCCGACCGGTGGCTCGGCGACATACGACGTGATCGTTAAAAGCGCATCCGGATGCGTCTGGAAAAACGACGCGGGCGCAAAGCGCGACACAGGCCCGAGCGCGATCTTGCGCACGATGCCCTTTTGCCACACGCGGTTCATATAAAAGCGAACCTTGCGCGCCGAGAGGATCTCGCGCATGCCGATGGTGACGCAGCGGCGCGGGATATAGTCGATGTAGCCGCTTGCGGCGGTCACGGCGTTGATCGTGCGCGTTTCGCGCGTGAGCGTGAGCGAGCGGCTGGGCAGCAGCGCAAACTCCTCGTCGGAAAGCGACTCGTCCGCTTCCGGCGGCTCGTTGAAGGCGATGTGCCCGTTGATGCCGATTCCGCCGAACGAGATATCCACGCCGCCGAGGCGATCGATGGCGGAGGCGATATCCCCCTCCCGACCGGGGGCGGGGAAAATGCGGTTTTCACGCGGCATGTCCACGCGCGCATACCACTCGCGGTCCATAAACGCC
The DNA here is from genome assembly GCA_023399275.1 of Bacillota bacterium. Taxonomy (GTDB): domain Bacteria; phylum Bacillota; class Clostridia; order Christensenellales; family CAG-138; genus UBA7703. The sequence continues at coordinate 6,490 of JAEWQH010000114.1, read as the reverse complement.
GCAAACGAGAGCGGATGCGTGGGCGGGATGGGCGCGCCGGTTTCGTCGAGGTATTCATCCATATTGATGAAATACACGCGGCTCAAATCGATATTCCTTGCGTTGACCTGCTCGGCCAGTATGCGATACTGACCCACGGGACCGACGGGGACGATGTATACGGTGTTTTTGCCATGCGCGTTGTTCTCCTCTATGCCTGCGAGCATGGTTAAAGCCATGTCTGCATAGAGCGCGTCCTCGGTCTCCACCACGCGGATGGGGATCTTCGTGTTTGCCAGCAATTCCTCGCGGGTCACGTGTTCATATGTCATGTCTTCTCCACTCCCTTTTCAAATATGCGTCCGGAAACGACGGTGCACGCCAGCGTCCCGTCCGTCGAAAGCAGGTTGATTGCATCCCGGTATCCAGGCGCGATGTCTCCCCGGTCGTTGAGCCGCAGCAGCGCGGCTGGGTTTTTCGTTGCGGCAAGCAGTGCGTCGGTGAGCGGGATGCCGCTCTTTTGCACTGCGTCTGCAACCATCTGCGAAACGGGCGCGATGCTGCCCGCATAGAGGGGTTGCCCGTGCAGGATCGCGGCGTCCGCTGTTACATCCACGTCCACACCGTCCTCCGCGCCGCCGAGGCGGTAGCGCCCGGGCATGAGACCCGTGGCGCGCATGCTGTCCGAGACGAAGATCACGCGATCCCGGCCCTTGGCGCGAAAGAGCAGCGGCAGCAGCGCGTGCGGCACGCCGTTTCCGTCCGCAATGGCTTCGGCGTAAAGCCGGTCGTCCAGCAGGCCGATCTCGGTGAGCCCCAGCCGCTTGCGCGGAGAGCCTGAGCGCGTGATGCCCGAGGTGCAGCAGAAGATATGCGTCACCGAGCGCATGCCCGCGTCGATCGCTGGGAGGATCGCCTCGTCATAGCCCTCGTCATGTCCGCCGGAGACGACGATGCCGCGCGAAACGCACCAGCGGATGAATGCCGGCATGCCTGGCAGCTCCGGCGAGACGGTGATGAGTCGCACAAGTCTGCCAAAGCGCCCGATCAGCGTGCGCCACGCCGCATCCGGCAGCGTCAGCAGCCGCTCCGGGTGCGCGCCGCGATTGCCATGCGAGAGAAACGGCCCCTCCATATGAACCCCCGTGATTTCAACGGGCACCGGCGGCTCGTATTGCGAAAGAAACGACAGCATGTGTGCCGTCTCATCCGGCGCCGCGGTCATGGTAGTCGGCAAAAACGACGTAACGCCGGTTGCGAGGTGGTGGCGGCTGATGGCGTCCATCGCCTCCTGCGTTGCATCCATGGCGTCGTATCCTGCGGCGCCGTGCGTATGCTGGTCGATATACCCCGCGCAGGCGATCTGCCCGCCTGCGTCGAGCACGCGCGCGCCGGACGGCACAAACCGCGCCATCGGAGCGAGCGAGACGATGCGCCCGCCCTCGCAGCGGACGCCGTAATCCTCCAGCAGCACGCCGCCGGATAACACGTTTGCGTGTATGATGTCCATTGCGGGTTCCCTTTCGATCTGCCTTGTCCCGCCGCTGAAACGGCCGGGAAGCGCGCACGGGAGCGCCCGCGCTCAACTGTTATAGTAGCCGATTGAGCAAAAAATGCAAGGGTAAAAGTTAAAAGAGTTAAAATATTTTTCAAAAACCAGTTTACAGAATCGAAAAAGCAGTATAAAATCATTCTGTCAGTTGAAAAATTCAGATTAATTTCCAGTATCTTATGAAAAAAGTACGTTCCAACGGATCAACGAGCCGAAAGCTCCATTATTTTTCACTCATTATTTAATCGCATTAAACAATTGTGACGCGTTCGGTCTTCATCTCCGGGGTTGCGACTCCGACCTTGCAGCTCTTGAACGCGACGGGAATCCACCGCATCCCCACGCCGCAGCCTGCGGCGCTCGTCAAAACAGCTTGTAAATGCCCACGCGGCATTCATAAAGAAAAAAGGAACGAGGAGGATACGATCGAAATGAAAAAAATCCTGGCACTCATTTTGGCTCTGACGCTGGCGGTAACCGCCTTTGCCTGCGCCGCGCCGGCTGCAGAACCGGCCGCGACCGAAGCGCCGGCGACGGAACCCGCCGCAACCGAAGCGGCAACGGAAGCGCCCGCCGCGCAGGAGGGCTTCAACCCGGCGTCGGAAGTCACGCTGAACTTCCCCTGCATCTGGGTCGGTACCGACTCCAAAGCCGCGGTCTTCGGCGAGATGGTCGAGGCGTTCAACGCGGAATACGCGGGACGCGCCAAGGTCGTCATCGAAGAACAGACGGACTATCAGGCCTACCGCGACAAGATCCGCACCATGCTCTCCGCCGGTCAGGCGCCGGATCTCTTCTCCGTGGACGGCACCTTCAAGCTCTCGGACCTTGCCGGCTCCGGGAAGCTGATGGATTTTTCTCCGTATCTCGACGGCACCGAGTGGGGCGCGCTCTATAGCGAAGGCGCGCTGTCGGATGCGGCCGTGAACGGACAGATCATCGCCATCCCGTACGAAAGCGCGGTGTTCGGCCTCTACTACAACAGCGAGCTGCTCGAGAAGGCCGGCTACACGGAATTCCCCAAGACCTATGACGAGCTCTTCGTCATGGCGGACGCGCTCAAGGCGCAGGGCGTGATCGCCTTCCCGCTGATGACGGGTGAAAACGCCTGGACCAGCATGCTCTGGTATTCGCAGATCCTGCTCGCCATCGGCGGACCGGACGTCTACACCAACGGGCTGGATGATCCGGCTTTCGTGCAGGCGGCGGAAGTGCTCAAGAAGATGTTTGACTACACCTCCGGCGATGCAGTCGGCGCAGGCGCCGCGGTTGTCAACGGCCACTTCCTCAACTTTGAGGCAGCGGTCTACACCAACGGCCCGTGGTTCCTCCCGCGCTTTGCCTCGGAGGGCATCAACGACCTCGGCTCCAAGGTCAAGTTCGCGCTCCCGCCCGAATACACCGGCGGCAAGGGTACCTACGGCGGCATGGCCGGCACGGTGCAGGCATATCTGTGCGCCGGCGTGCAGACCGACCCGGACAAGGCGGCCGCGGTGGTTGAGTTCTACAAGTTCATCAACCAGCCGGAGTGGCTCTACAAGCTCGCGGAATCCTCCGGCGCCACGTTCTTTGTGAAGCTGGATAGCAACCCCAACGACATCCAGATCAAGCAGGATCTGCTTGCCGCCGCAAACAGCGCGCCGTATATCGTGAAGCACTTCAACGACAGCATGCCCACGGCGGTCGGCAACGCGCTGCCCGCGGCGCTGGACGAGCTGGTGCTCGGCACGGTGGACGCGCAGGGATTTGTGGATCTGCTCAAGGCGGCCGGCGAGTAACCGCAACCCCTGAACGAACACATTCCTTGTCATAACGAGCCGCCGGTCGCATTCAGCCATCCGATGGAATGCGCCCGGCGGCTTCCTGCCAAAGCACCGCAGGAGAAATATCCCACAATCACGGAAGGGATCGAAATCATTATGAAGCCAACGAAAAAAGACCGCCTCGGTATGGCGCTCTTCATGACGCCGGCGCTCGTGCTGTTCGTCCTGTTCTTCCTCATACCGGTGGCCTACGTGCTCGTCGTCAGCTTATTCCAGTGGAACGGCATGTCGGCGGCGTCGTTTGTCGGCGTGAAAAACTACATCACCATCTGGAAGGACCCGGTCTTTCGCCGCAGCGTGATCAACAACGTCCTCTGGGCGCTGGTGGCGGCCTGCGTGCAGGTTCCGCTCTCCGTCCTCATGGCGCTCATCCTCAATCGAAAACCGCGGGGCTGGAAATTCTTCCGCACCGTTTACTTTTTTCCGCAGGTCATCTCCGGCATCGCGCTTGCGATGCTCTGGTCGGCGATGTACAACAGCGAGTACGGGCTCATCAACGGCTTTTTGCGCGTGATCGGCAGGGGAGACCTGGCGATCAACTGGCTTGGCACGCTCAATACCGCGCTGCCTGCGCTGCTGATCTACTGGGTCTTCTACATCGGCTACTATATGGTTATCGTGATGTCGGACCTCTCGGGCGTCGATCGCGATTTCTACGAGGCTGCGGAGATCGACGGCGCGAGCAGGATCCAGCAGGCATGGTTCATCTCGCTGCCTATGATCAAAAGCAGCATCCTCACCTGCATGACGCTTGCTGCCGTCATGGGGCTGCGGCAGTTTGAGCAGGTCTACCTGCTCACCAACGGCGGGCCGGCCAACCGCACGAGCACCATGGTGCTCTACCTCTACAAGCAGATTCAAAACACGCGCTACGGCCCGGCAAACGCCGCCTCCGTCATGCTCATCTGCGTAGGCGTCATCGTTATCCTCGGCATACGCGCGCTCTTTCAGATCGAGCGCAAGCGCCGTAAGTAAGGGAGGAACACGCGTATGGCAAAAAAACACCACCACAAGACCTATCTGCGCCCGGCGGACGCGTTTAAGGCAGGGCTCGGCGGCGTGCTGAAGTGGATCCTGATGATCTACTTTGCGCTGTACACGCTCTTTCCGCTCATCTGGCTGTTCATCTCGTCGTTTAAGACGAACACCGAGCTGTTTGCAGACCCCTTTTCGCTCCCCGCGGTATGGCAGATCTCTAACTATGTCAATGCGCTGAAGGTGTCTGGGCTCATCAAGATGATGGGCAACTCCATCCTCATCGGCGGAATCTCCACCGTGCTCAACGTGCTCTGCGCGAGCATGCTCGCATACTGTCTCTCGCGCTTCCGCTTTAAGGGACGCGAGGCTATCTTCACGTTTTTCGCCGCGGGCATCCTCGTGCCGCTCAATGCGCTGATGGTGCCGTATTTCGTCATCATCAGCAAGATCGGGTTGTACGACACGCACGCGGGCCTCATCCTGCTCTACAGCGCCATCGGCATCCCGATGTCCACATTCATCATCCGTGGGTTGATGGACAGCCTCTCGCACGAGATCGAGGAGGCCGCGTATATCGACGGCTGCGGCTTCTTCGGGCGGTATTTCCGCATCATCCTGCCGCTGTCGCGAAACGGGCTTGTCACCGCGGCGACGTTTCAGTTTTTGACCTGTTGGAACGAGTTTGTGTTTGCAAACCTCTTGACTTCGTCGCAAAACGTGCGCACCATCCAGCTTGGCATCCGCTACTTTACCAACCAGTTTTCCACCGACTTCGTCTCGATGTATGCAGCCATCGTCATCAGCATCGTACCGAGCATCGTCGGCTACATGATCTTCCAAAAACAGATCGTCTCGGGCCTCACCAGCGGTGCGGTCAAGGGCTGAAGCGTTTTTGCAAAAGCTTTTTGCGAAAGCCTATTGACAGCCGTAGGGCTGCGGTGTATATTGATTAAGTCACTTAATTAATGGAAGGAATTCTTATGAATCAGGACAGAGTTGCGATCTGCCGCGAGATCCGCGAAGAGACCGTCCGCTGCATCGGCGCCATCGGCGTGGGGCACATCGGCGGCTGCCTTTCTTTGACGGAGATCCTCGGCAGTCTGTATTTCAAGCACATGAACATCGACCCCCAGCGGCCCCAGATGCCGGGGCGCGACCGGCTGATCGTCAGCAAGGGTCACGCAGGCCCCGCCGTCTACGCTACGCTGGCGGTGCGCGGCTATTTCCCGCGTGAAGAGCTCTTGACGCTCAATGCCGCGGGCACCAACCTGCCGAGCCACTGCGACATGCACAAGACCGTCGGCATCGACATGACCACCGGCTCCCTGGGGCAGGGGTTCTCCTGCGCGGTGGGCGTGGCGGTCGGTTCCCGGCTCGCGGGCGACAATGCCACGATCTACGCCATCATCGGCGACGGCGAGTCGCAGGAAGGGCAGATTTGGGAAGCCGCCATGTTCGCCGGAAATCGCAAGCTTCGCAACCTGATCGCCTTTACGGACTACAACAATCTACAGATCGACGGAACCGTCAGCGAGGTCAACGACGTCGCCCCGCTGGATGAAAAATGGCGCAGCTTCAACTGGAATGCCATCGTCATCGACGGGCATGATTTCGATCAGATCGACAGCGCGATCCTCGCCGCCAAGGCGCAGGACAAACCGACCATGATCATCGCAAAGACGATCAAGGGCAAGGGCGTGTCGTTCGTCGAGAGCAAGGGCGCGGGTAACCACAACATGCCGTTTTCCATGGAGGACGCGGCGCGCGCGATCGCAGAAATTCGAGGTGAAGCATGAGCAGCCGTGAAATGCGCGAGGTGTTTTCCACCTCGCTGAAACAGATGATGGAGCAGGATAGCCGCATTGTGCTGGTCGACGCGGACCTTGCCAAAGCCAGCGGAACCACGGGCGTCCACGCGGCGTTTCCCGAGCGCGCGCTGGATTGCGGCGTTGCCGAGGCGAACATGGTCTCCCTCGCGGCGGGCCTGGCCAGCTACGGCTATATCCCGTTTGTCACGACGTTTGCGCCGTTTGCCACGCGCCGCGTGTGCGACCAGCTGGCTATCAGCGTGTGCTACGCGGGCCAGAACGTCAAGATCGTAGGCACCGACCCCGGCGTCTCTGCCGAGCTCAATGGCGGCACGCATATGGGGCTGGAG